>JAKAZP010000010.1 GCA_021815905.1 Pseudomonadota bacterium
GCAACTCCGCGTCAGCCTCGACATAGCTCACCAGGCCCAGCCTCGCGAGCATCTGCGCCCGCACCCTCTGCTCTTCGCGCGGCGCGCTGCGCGGCACGAGGATGGCGTTCTTGCGCGCGGCGAGCAGCTCGACGCTGGTGTTGTAACCGGCCATGGCGACGACGAGAGCGGCGGCCCGCACGCTCGGCATGAGATCCGTCGTGTAGGAGACGATCTGCACGTCGGCACGGGAGGCCGCCATGGCCTTGATCCGCGCGCAGAGCTCCGGCGGCATCAAAGGCCCGGTCACGATGACGGAATGGAAGGGATGCGAGCGGCGGCGCTCGAGGGATCGAAGATACGCTTCCATCAGGAAATATCCGTCCCCGCCCCCGCCCGCGGTGACCAGCACGACCGGCCGCTCGCCCGCGAGCGCGGTATCCCAGCACACGGACCCGCCGGCGCGCGCGGACAGCATCTCCCAGCGGCTGCGCCCGACGACATAGCCGCAATACTTCGTGCGGCGGGCGATCGATGGGAGCAGACCGTACGCGCTCACCACGTCGAACAGCCGTTCGCTGCCGTAGACGAGCACATCGTCATAGGCGTGCTCGATCAGCTCCTGGACTTCCTGCTCGCGCCAGCTCCGGCGGACGACCGCGGGGCTGTCGAGGATGTCGCGCAGTCCGAGCATGGTGCGCGTGGCCGGCATTTCGTTGCGTATGAGCGCGAGCGTCGAGAGCAGCTCGCCGTTCATTCCGGCGGGGGCATGATCGACCAGAAAGACATCCGGCCGCTGCTCCTCGAGAAGCCTCATGATGAGCGCCTCCCGGTATCCCTTGGTCAGGCCGAACATCTGACCCGGCGCCCTCGAGGCATAGCGCTCCGCCCCCGTCTTGACCACCGGCGGCAGCGGCTGCACGTGCAGCCGGGCCGGGAGGGACCACTGGCGGATGACCGGAGAGCCGGTCAGCAGCCAGACCTCGAAGCGATGCTCGCTGCGCAACAGCTGGTCCGCGATGGCGAGATTGCGCCGCAGATGCCCCAATCCGAAGGTATCGTGCGAATAGAGGCAGACCTTCGTGGCGCTCGCGCAAGGCCCCGCCGCACCCAGGATCCGTTGCGCGCTGAACTCGCGCGGCTTCTGCGCCCGGGTCGCCCCGCATGATTCCATATGACACCCACCCGTTGATCGTGGCGCGCTCGAGGCGCCGATTGAGCCCGTCTCGCAGGTACTCCTGTTGAGACGGCGGCAGCCTTGCCGATCAATCGCGGGACACGCGCGAAATAACGGCGTCGTCGCCAAACGGTGACAGGGGACCCCCGGAATTCGTCCATCCCGTCGCGCGATCCCGGGGAGCTCCAGTCCCGGGCGACTAGTAATGCCAGCGCACGCCCAGGATCGGGGTCAGTTGGAGCCAGGGAGAGTTGGTCCGGACGAGCCGGTAGACGCCGTTCTGCGACAGTGTCACCGAGTAGCTGTGACAGCAGGAGCTGTGGTCGTTGGTGATGTCATAGATGTTGAGGAATACCTGGAACACCCCCGGGCCGAGTGCTCGCTCCCAGGCGAAGCGCGCGTCCGCGGTGAAAAAGCTGTCGAGACGCGCGCTGTCGAGCGGTCCGAATCCGACCGTGACCGCCCGCGGGTCGGTCCACGTGCTGCTCGTTGCGAGCAACGGGGTGTAGGGCCAACCGCTGTGCCACGCGATCGATGCAGCGATCGTCAGCGGCGCATGGCGCCAGAGTCCATTCAGCTTGACGGCATTCGGCTCGTCCCACGCGCGCGGCACCCACCGGCCCCCGACGAGGTCCTCGGCGCGCGACCAGACGTAGGACGCCGATCCGCTTAGCGCCCGCGCCGGATCGCTCGAGATGCTGAGCTCGGCCCCATACATGCGCGAGCGCTGCGAGATCACGCGGACCTTGTCGACCGCCAGCTCCGGCAGCAGGGCGAACGGTGAGAACAGATACTCGGACTGAGCGTAGGGGCCTTCGTGCTTGTAATAAAGCTCGGCGCGAGCGCCCCCGCCGGCCCTGAAGCGATGATCGAGACTGAAGTCCGTCTGGCTCAGGCGCCGCACGGCTTGCGGCAGAATGATCGCGCCGCTGGCGTGCGGGTCGAGGACGTCGGCCTGCGACTCCTGGCCCCAGCCGAGGCGCGCGGTCGTCCGCGCGCTCAGCGCCTGACGCAGATTGATCCGGAAATTCCATTGGGCATCGCCCGGTCCGCCGCGGAGTCGGCGGGCATCCCGCCGCAGTCCGACGTCGAGGTCGGTGCGCCGCGCCACCCGCCATCGCGTCGAGCCGTACAGGGAATAGGTGAGCGCGTGCGCCGCGACCGCCTCGCCCACCGGCAGGTAGCTCGGCTTCAGATCCGGCGCGAACGGTGCGGAGAACGCCGCATAACCGGTGGCGCCGTCCGCGAGCGCGGTCAGGGAAGCTTCCGCCCCGGCGTGCCAGAGCCAGCGCGCATCGGGCGCCCCGCGCAGCTCCTGCCTGAGCGTATAGACCGAGTGGGTGCTGTGCTCCTGGAGCTCCCCGGTGACGATGTTGGGCTCGTTCACCGCTCCCGCGACTGTCTCGTGCGACTGCTCGCCGGAAATGAGCGTCAGGCTGCTCAGGGGGAGCGCGAATCGATGCTCGAGCCGCAGCCATTCGTAGTACTCCCCGCCCGACACTCCCTTGTTCTCGGCATTCTCGCCGGAGAAGTATTTGCGGTGATCGTCGATCGCCAGGATCCCGGCGGCGACGTGCGTCTGCGAATCGATGCTCCAGGTGCCATGCACGATCAGATCGTTGAGTGTCGGCTTGCCGATGCCGGAGTCGATCCAGCCGACCGGCGCATACTGGTTCTGCAGACGCAGGTCGGCGAACACGGTGCCGCGACCGGAGTCCACCGTCGTGCCGAGCATCGCGCTCGCTCCCTGCTCGGACAGCTGCAGATCGAGGGTCGGCCGTACGATGCGCCGCGGGCGCATCGCGACGACTCCGCCGATCTCCTCGCCATACTCGATGGGCGCGATGCCGGTCCAGGCGGTCACCGATTCGACCGCCATCGGATCCACCGGACTGAACAGGCTCTGCAGCTCCTTCAGATGATAGGGCTCGTGCAGCGTCACCCCGTCGTAGCGAAAGAGAACCTCGTCGTCCTGGCTGCCGCGCACGTGCGTTCGCGCGGTGTAGCCGGCGGCCGTCGTGCCGGGGATCACCTGAAGCGCACGCACCGCATCGTTGTGCGTCTCGGGAGAGCTCTCGAGCGCCGCCCGCTGCCGGGTCACGCCGGAGGAAACACGGGTTTCGTAACGGCTGGTCTGCACGACGATCTGCGCAAGCGAGGGCAGTTCCGCCGCGAGGTGCCGCGCGGGCAAGGCGGACTTCGCGGGCGAGGGGACGATCACATAACCACCCCCCGCGAGGGGACGCGCCTCGAGGTGCAATGGAGCGAGCAGAGAGCGCAAGCGCTGCTCGACCGTCGCGCCGCGAACCGGCTCACGGGCGCGGAGGTCCGGCGGAATCTCCCGGGAGCTGTAGATGAGACGTATTCCCGTTCGCGCCATCTGCGCGAGAACCTCCGAAACCAGAGGCGGCTCGGCCGCGGGCGCTGCTGCGGTGGTGGGGCAGGCGACAAAGAGCAGCGACAGCGCGGCCAGAATCCCGAGGAACTGCGATCGGCGCCGTCGGCATGTGTCAGATTCCCCGAGCCGCGGCGCCACGCATCCGGATGCGTAACTCACCGGGTACACTGATATCATATTCGAGGCCGGTCGTCGCCATGACCGCGACCAGCGCCTGATCGGGTGTCATGCCGGCGATATTTCCCGAAAGCGTGGTATGACTGACGGCGTCCGCAGTCCGACCCCCGAGCAACACCAGCCTGAGCCCGGTTTCCCGCGTGTACCACGCGAGAAAATCCGAGAGCGATCGGCCGTCGATGGGGAAATCGGGCTCGAGCGTATTCACCCAGGTCCAACTCGCGCCGTACGGCGCCACTGCGAAGCGGCGGACGGCGCCGTTGCCCGACACATCGGCGCCCTCGCCTCGAGCCAGGACCTGCGCCTGCCCGTTATCTTCGGTGATCCTCACCTGACCGCTGCGAACGCTGACGTCCATGCTCGCGGAAACCACGACGACCTGGAACTGCGTGCCGAGGTGGGACACCCGGCCGAATGGGGTATCGACGACCAGCGACGGCCCCGTGCTCTCCGGGAGGGCGGTTTGCGCATACAACTGTCCGCGCGCGAGTCTCACATGACCGTCCCGGCCGAGATGGAGCGCCGTGCGCGGTCCTATCCGGACCCCGACCGATCCGACGGTGAGCAGAACGAACCCCGACATTCCGGTGCGGACGCTCGTGCCCTCGGGAAGCTGACTGCCCGCAACGACCAGCTCATGACCCGGAGTCCCGCCGAAGCTGACCCGCCCTGTCGCCGCCACGAAAGTCGCCACTTCGGGTGCCGCCGTCGGCGCACGACGCGCTCCGAGCCAGAGCAGCCCCACCGCGACCGCGGAGGCGGCCGCGGCGGCCGAGAGCCACATGGAGCGCCGTCGGAACCTGCGTTGCGAGACCGACTCGTTCCACGCCTGTTTCACGGCCGCTCGCACCGCTTCCTGCATCCGGGGGTCGGGACTCGGTCGCCTGCCGGCTTGCGCAATCAGCCGGCCGACATCGTCCCCACCCTCCGATCCGCGCTCGTATTCTTGTGTCATTTTGCTCCCCCCATGCTCGGCAACAGCGTCGTCCCCACCTCCCGGAACGCTTGCCGGGCGCGAGCGAGCAGGGACTGGACGGTGATCGCGGTCACGCCGAGACGCGTGGCGATCGCCTCCACCGACAGGTCCTCGAGATACTTGAGCTCGAGCACCTTGGCATACCGGCTCGGAAGGTAATCGAGCGTCGCATGCACGAGAGCCGCCACGTCGTCGCGATGCCGTGCCGCCTCCGGCTCCGCCGCGGCGTCGGCCGGTATGGACTCGAGGACGGCCCGCCGTTCCGGATCGTCCTCCATCTCGACGAGCCGTTGCAGATACGGCTGTTCCCGCGAGACGCGCGCGAGCTGATCGGAGACCTCCCGCCGCGTGATCTGGCACAGCCAGGTGAACAGGCTCGCCTCGGCGCGGAACGTGTCGAGCTTGCGTACTCCACGGACGAGCGCCGCCTGCACGATGTCGCGCGCGAGCTCCTGGTCGCCGTTCACGCGCCGCAGCGCGAAGCGAAACAGTCGCGGAAAGTAGTCGTCGAAGAACTCGCGAAATGCCGCATCGTCACGCGCCATCAGCTTGCCGACGAGTTTCAGGTCATCTTCGTGCATCCACCGGCTCTCAGCCCAGGGCTCTCTCTCATTAGAGGGGCATAACCGGCTCCATCAATCGCGGCTGCGAGGGGAAGATTCAAGGCTCGAGGCCGGGCGTCCGCACCGTGCCGATTTCCGGCAAGTCGTTGATGGGCTGGGGAATTCCTCGCGCGGGCCCGCGGCGTACCGCGTCAGGTCGGCTCTACGGACAATAACGGCTCGATACGCGCCAGCCGCTGCGCCGGAGGAACTCGAGCGTGGGACGCAACATCTGCGCGATCTGCGCGCGACGACCGGGATTGGCGCGGGCGCGGGCGCGGGCGCGGTGCCGACCGAGCTCGTGCGGGAGTCGCTCGAGTGCCTCGCATCGGACGTGCTGCCGCGCGTTCGCCCAGCGCATTGAGGCCCCGGCGGTCACTGCCAGTATTCGGGCGAGCAGATCCATCCGCGCCACAGGCTCGCCGCGCAGGCGGAGCGCAAGGTCTCGCGCCGATGGCGCAACGCCCGCCCGTGCGCGCCATCATAGAGCTCCGAGATCTCCTCCTCGTAGTCATCGAGTCCGCTCGCCTCGCCGCCCAACCACCGCGCCAGGGCGAGCCCCGCGAGCTCTCCGGAGCGGACCGCCGCCTCGATGCCCGCCCCCGTCACCGGATGGGTCAACCCCGCCGCATCGCCCGCGAGGGCGACGGGCACGTGGGCGAGGAATCCGATCGCAGGCAGACGTCCCCCGACCGGAATCAGTCCGCCGGTCAAGGCGAGCGGTGCCGAGGCGCGCACGCGGCCGGCGGCGACGAGCTCGGACTGAAGCCCCGCAAGCAGCGATTTCAGCCGATGCCGGTCCGGGTAATCGACACCGACCCCGAGATTCGCCTCCCGGCCCTTGGGAAACAGCCAGCCGTAGCCGCCGCGATAGGCTGACCGCAGGAAGATGTCCGTGGCTTCGTAGGGCTCCTCGAGCGGGACGGTCACCTGTCGAGCGGCCGCGAGCTCCTTATTAGAGCGCCCAATGGCCGCGCCCACCTGCGACCGGGGCCCATCCGCGCCGAGCAGGGCGCGTGGATGAAGGAGTCGATCGTCCGAAAGCCGCACTCGCCCGTCCGGGAGCACGTGAGTCACCGCCGTTCCGGGCAGGCAGCGGGCGCCGCGGGCCGCGGCGCGCTGCGCGAGCGCCTGATCGAATCGGCGCCGGGAGATCATGCGGCCGGGGAAGCCTTCCGCGACTTCGGGACGCCGGCTCTCGAGGACCGTCACCATTCGCGTGGTGCGCTGCGAGAGGACCGAGTCCCACGGCAGCCCCTCGATCGTGAGAGCGGCGGAGACGAGCTCCGCGCATTGAACCGGCTCCCCGACCTCGGCGCGCCGCTCGACCGCAACGACACGGCAACCCGCCGCGGCGGCGGCCGCGGCCGCGCAGGCGCCGGCCGGACCGAGGCCGACGACCAGCACGTCGGGATCGCCCGAGTGGCGGATTCGCGATTCGATCACCGATGCCTGGTGCAGAACTGCTCGTGCAGCGTCTTGATCAGAGCGGCGACTTCGGGGCTCGCCAGGCCGTAGTACACCAGTTGCCCGTGACGGCGCGCCGCCACCACGTGGTGCTCACGCAGCAGCGCCAGATGCTGCGAGACCGAGGACTGACTCAAGCCGATGCTCGCCTGGAGCTGCCCGACCGATTTCTCCCCGCCGGCGAGCTGGCACACGAGCAGCAGTCGCGCGCCGTTGGCGATGGCCTTGAGCACATCGCAGGCGCGGCTCGCATTGGCCTGCAGCTCGGCGAGCTCCTGCGGTCGCAGCTCCGCGGCAACCGGCGCCGAGCGCGCCAGGGTCTTGACGGCGTGCCTCATGGTGCGCACCCCGCAAACCCGTCCGCCACCATCTTCGCCTCGTAGGGAGCGGCGACCTCGCTACCGCGAACCAGGGTCGGCTTGACGGCCGCCCAGTTCTCGGGCCTGAGGATCATGAGCCAGCCATTCCCGTAGGGATCGTCGTTGGCGAGTGCGGGACTCGCCACCAGCGACTCGTTGATCTGCACGACGGTGCCTCCACAGGCGACCTTGGCGGGACCGACCCATTTGCCCGACTCGATCGTCGCGCAGGACTTGCCCGCCTTCACGTCCTTGCCCACGCCCTTCGGGGTGAACGCCACCAGGCGGCCCGCCATCGCGGTCGCCACCGAGGTCATGCCGACCTTGACGTTGCCGTCCCCGAGCTCCTGGAACCAGATCTGGTTCTGCACGTCGTACAGCAGCTCATCCGGCAGATTGCAGCCGCGCACCTTCGCCATGAATTCCAACCCCTCTGTCTGAATCCCGGTCCGGGGCCGGCGCTCAGCCCGCCTGCGTCCTCAAGGGACGCGCGGCGCAGCAGAACTCTCCCAGGCCCGCGACCTGCAGCTTGCCGGCGACGAACAGGTACAGATGGTTGGCGAGCATCGCCATCATCCTCGCCCGCGCCCCGGACTCCGCGTGCTCCGCCTGCAATGTTAGCAGGTTGAAATGATAAGCGAGCTCGCGACAGGTTTCGCGGCAGGCGTTGAAGCTCGGCTCGTTCGCGGCGCCCTGGCGGTGCAGCGCGAGCAGCCGGAAGCCCTCGCGGCGCTCGTGCGTGGGCGCCTCGCCATGCGCCTCGATCCAGTGCTCGAGCACCTCCTCGGCAAGGTGCAGAAGCCCCGGAGCATCGGCCGCCGAGGGCCGGGACTCGAGCCGCTCCGTCAGATCCGCTTCGATGCGCGCGAGCGATCTCACGCGAGCCCCCGGGCCGCGAGCGCCGCGAATCCGTCCGAGACGTTCTCGTGCAGCCCGACCTGCCGCGGCGAGAGCCCGAGCGCGATGCCGAGGAGCTGAGTGAAATAGATGATCTTCACCTCCGTCCTGCGGCCGAGCTTCTTCTCGGCCCGGATCTGATGCATCTCGAGCCCGGAGTGGCACGTCGGGCACTCGGTCGCGATCACCTCGGCGCCGGCCGCTTCGGCCGCCTGCAGGATATTGAGCACGAGCCGGGTCGACAGATCGCTGTCGGAAAGCGTGTGCGCACCGCCGCAGCAGGCGGTCTTCAGCGCGAATTCGACGTTCTCGGCGCCCGCGGCCGCGAGCAGGTCGTCCATGTAATGGGGCTTGGCGGTCGATTCGCTCCCCGCTCCCGCATCCTTCTCCGGAAAGATGTGCCGGGGGCGCGTGTACATGCAGCCGTAGTAGTTGGCCACCCGCAGCCCCTTCAGCCCGCCGCGCACCCGTTCCCGAAGCCCTTCCTCCCCGATCGCCGACTTGATCCAGTCGAGGGCGTGGATGGTCTCCACCTGGCCCGGACGGTAGGCGGTGTCGCCCGCCTTCTGCGCCAGGCGGTCGACCACTTGCGCGCTCTGCGGGTCGTGGGCCAGGTCGTACTCGGCCTTCTTCAGGTTGTGATAGCAGCCGTTGCAGGGAGCCATCACCACGTCCATCTTCATCCTGTTCGCCGCAATCGACATGACACGCGAGGACAGATACGTCTGCACCTTCGGGTCGACGTTCTTCGCCTCCATGGCTCCGCAGCAGTTCCAGTTCGGCACCTCGACCAGATCGAGACCGAGCGCCTTGCCGACCTGTCGGGTCGAGCGGTCGTACGCGTGCCCGGTGCCCTCGAGCGCGCAGCCCGGATAGTAGGCGACCTTGCGGTACTTGCCGGCCTTGGAGTCTGACATCTGCGTCTCCTAACCCTCGGTGTTGCCCGCGGCATCGCGGCGGGCGCCCTCGATCAGCTCGGCGAGCCCGAGGGCGCGGCGCTCACGGGCATGCTGCTCGGCGACGTATTCCCGGATCGCCTCGCGCGAGCCGGCCCAGCCGCGCGTCCGCGGCGCGCGCAGGCTCGAGAGCCCCATGCGCGTCAGGAGCCCGAGCGGCAGCCGCCGCAGCAGGCGGCGCCCCATCTCGACCAGCCAGTCCTGGGCGAGCGCCTGACCGGTGCGCTGGAAGAAGCGCCGAATGATCCGGCCTTCCTCGATCCTGCCGCGCTCGATGACCTGCTCGGTGAACACCTCGTCGAACACCATCGAGGGCGACTTGCGCGTGTGGCCTTTGAGCTCGAGCCAGTGCCCGAGCGCCTTCATCACGCCCTCCGGGAAGACATCGCGCGGGCAGGCATAGGTGCACTTGTTGCACGACACGCATTGCCAGATGATGTCCTTGTCCCGCAGCAGCTCCGACTCCATCCCCACCCGCACCAGATAGATCCAGAACCGCGGATTGAAATCGGGGTTGACCGCGTTGACGGTGCAGGCGTTGGTGCACGAGCCGCATTGCCAGCAGCGGTGAATGTGCTCGCCGCCCGGAAGCGCGGCGATCTCCTCCTGCAGCCGCTCGTTGTAGTCGGCGACCACGCGCGTGCGGATGAAGGTGCTCCAGTGGCCCGACACATCGACGCCCTCGACGACGAGCTGCTCGTGCGTCTTGAGGTTCTCGGGGCGGATCAGGGATTTCTCGTGGATGGGCATGGGGTTCAGTCGAGCAGCCGCCGGGCCGGCGTGTCAGTGAGGACGAAGGCCTCCCCGTCGAGAGTCTTCAGCCGCGTGCGGCGCGTGCCCGGCTTGACCCCGTCGAGGCCCAGCAATCGGCGGGTGTACTGCAGGGGATCCTCCTCCGCGGTGAAATCGGTGCGCAGGTAGCTGCCGCCCTGCTCGCAGATGTACTCGGCATAGACCTGCGCGCACAGCAGGTCGACGTAGTGGATCACGTCGCGAAAGAAACCCTTGCCGGTGAGGAACTGGCTCAACTCCTCGCGCAGCGTGAGGAAGGTCGCACAGGTGTCGGCCACCCCGATGCGCTCGAATTCGGATCCCTCGGAGAACCAGATCTCGCGCAGCACTCCGGTGTTCGCCGCCGCATCCCACACCCAGCGGCTCATGAGCGGAAACCGCTCCGGACTCACGTTGTGCAACAGCTCCGCGGCGAGATCGCGCACCCAGCGCTCCCGCTCGCCGCCTGCGAATCCGCCGCCGAAGGCGCCGAGCCGGGCATCGACGCCGGTCGGATCGCCGAGCGCGCGCAGCAGCTCGAGGACATCCGCGCGCAGCGCATCGAAGGCCGGACGCGCGAGCCAGGGCGCGATGCGCCGGCGCACGGTCGCCATGAAGGGACACAGTCCCTTGAAGACCTCCGGCTCGAGCGCCGCGGCGTACTCGCCCCGCGCCCCCAGGGCGTCGCGGAACAGCGCCCCTTTGAGCTTCAGCGCCTCGACGTAGCGCTCGACGCCGCCTTGGGGCTCGCAGCCCGCGACGAGCCGGGCCAGGGCTTCCGAGAGGCGCGACCCGGACAGCTCGAGCCGGACCCGCGCGGCCTCGGCCGGTTCCCTGCGCTCGGGCATCCGCGCTCCCATGCTCCGCGCCTCAGGCACTCGCTCGCGCCGGCCGCACGATCGCCAGGGCCGTTGCCGCGGCGGCGTGGCCCTGCGCGATGGAGTCGTCGATGGTCTCAGGTCCGCAGGCCGCGCCCGCGACGAACACGCCGGCTCGCGAGGTCTCGGCGGTGGCCGCGTAGGAGCTGCCGCGGGCGAGATAACCGTGGGGCTCGAGCGCCACGCCGAAGACGGCGGCGATCGCCTTGTTGTCCACGTTCGGGTCCATGCCGATGGCGTGCACCACCATGTCGAAGGGTATGGTGATCGGACGCTTCACCAGCGTGTCCTCTCCCTTGACGATGAGCTTCTCGCCGTCGGAGGTCACCTCGGCGATCCGCGCCTTGATGTACTTGACCTTGAACTCCTCCTGACTGCGCCAGTAGTACTTGGTCTCGTACAGCCCGAAGGTGCGGATGTCCATGTAGTAGATGTAGACGTGACAGTCGGGCAGCTCCTCGCGAATCTCCATGGCGAGATTGGCCGAGACCGTGCAGCAGATCTTCGAGCACCACTCGCGGCCGATCTGCCGGTCGCGCGAGCCGACGCACAGCAGGATCGCGACCCGCTGCGGCTTGCGCCCGTCGGAGGGGCAGCGCACGCCCTGTCCCGATGAGATCATCTGCTCGACCTGGGTGGTCGTGACGACGTCCGGAAACGTGCCGAAGCCCCACTCCGGCTTGTTGAGAGAGTCGAAATGCGTGAACCCGGTCGTGAGGATCGCCGCCCCCGCCTGCACCGTTTGCCCGTCGGAGAGCCCGGCCGTGAACTCGCCCGGACCGCCCTCGAACCTCGTGACCGTGGTGCGCGCATGCACCTCGACGAGCGCGTCGGTTTCCACCCGGCGGACCATGCCCCCGATCGCATCGCGCGCCCACTCCCCCGAGGGCACGAGCTTCGCGTAGCCCGACAGGATGGGCGCTCCGCCGAGGCGCTCCGCCTTCTCGAGCAGGATCGAGCGCTGGCCGACCCGGGCGAGCGCGTGCGCGGCCGCGAGACCGGAGGGCCCTGCGCCGACGATCAGAACGGGCTTGCTCATCCCGAGTGCCCGATGCGCTTGAATCCCGGGCCCGAGGTGATCATCTTGCGGGGGTCGTACAGGGTTTCACCGCGGCCCGCGGCCACCTCCTTCAGATACTCCTCGAACTCGGCCTTCTTCGCCCGCCAGTCGATGCCGAGCTTCTCCATGAGCGTCTCCGTCGCCGAGGCATGCCAGTGCGACTGCACGATCTTGTACGGATGCGCCCCACAAACGAGCGCGGCGAACTGGCAGTCGGCAAGCACCGGCAGGCCCACGGGCCGGCCGTCGGCCTTGCTGATCCACTGGTTCTTGTCGAGCGTGGTGATGCAGCCGGTGTCGTGACCGATCATCACGTCCGCGTGCGCCTCCTCGACGGCGACGCGGATCTTGCGGTCGATCGCGAAGGAGCGGGTGAATTCGCGCTCCGAGATGATGTGGCGGAAGCCGAAACCGCAGCAGTCGTACCAGGTGGAGTAGTCGATGACCTGCGCCCCGAGCGACTGCATGAGACCCGTCGACACGGCGACCCGGTTGCCATCGAGCACCTTGTCGTCGTAGACCACGTCCTCCGGCACCATCTTGTAGACGTGGCAGGCGGGATGGATCGTGGCGCGGACCTCGCTGCAGTCGATGGTCTTGAGCTTCGCGATCTCCTCCCGCATGACGTGCAGCCATTCGGAGTAGTGCACGATCTCCTCGGGGATGAGGAGCTTGCCGTCGACGAGCCTGCCCAGCTTGCCGAGGATCTGGCGCACGCGCTCGCGCAGCTTCGCCGACTGCAGCAGGTAGCCCCGCACCTCCTTGTAGTTGCCGAAGGAGGTGCCGCAGTGCACGAGCGGATAGTAGTAGCCCTCGGGCAGCCCCTGCGCCTTGGCGGCGACGTACGCCTGGTGAAAATTGCGCAGGAACACCGCCGCCAGGCTTTCGATGTTGCCGATGCCGGAGCCGTGGTAGTTCCACGCGGTGCAGGAAGTCTGATCCGTCTCGTCGAGATACTCGGTGCCGAGCCGGTTCATGAGCCACAGGAGCGAGGCGGGGTAGCCCGGGATGTTGCCGCACTGCCCGCAGGACTTGTGGTGCCAGAGCCGCACGGTCGGGATCTTCTTCTCCCAGCCGTACAGGGTGTGCACCACCACCGGCCGGTGCTCCTCGGTGATGCGGTGCACGACGATCTCGCCGTCCTTCTCGAGCTGCCACATCGCCTCGCGCACGTCGGCGACGCGCTCCTTGCCGGTCAGCATGGAGCGCTTGTTGATGATCTGCTCGACCCAGACGGTCGCGACCTGCGCGTCCTTGGCGCCGAGGCGCGCGCTCTGCCATTCCGGACCGTGACCGGTGAAGCGTTCGCCGGGAACCTTGTCGCTCGGGGTGGTCATGCTCAGGCACCTCAATGGGGTGGGAAGGCAGGGGTGATGGGGCGCAGCTCGGACGAAGGACCTCGCAAGTCAGTCCTCCTCCGCCTCTTGCTGCTCTTCCTGCCAGTCGGAATAGTCGTCGCGCTTCTCGTCCATGATGTCGCCGATCACGTCGAACAGGTTCGGGTCGACCGTCTTCAGGCTCTCGAGCACCCCGGTCTCCTCCCAGATCGTGTACAGCTCCACCGAGGTCTTGAGATTCACTTCCCAGGCCGTCTTGGTGGTGTGCAGCGTCGGCACCGGGATCGCCTTGCGCAGCGTCGCGAGCGGCGCATCGACCTTCGAGACGTTCGGGCCCCAGTCCGGGAAGGCGTCGCGGCTGATCATGTCGGGGGAGAGCTGGTTGCCGGTCGAGATGAGCTTCAGCATCACGCGGCTGAAGGGACGGAGCACGTTCTTCGCCGACTCGAGACCGTGCTTGATCGCGACCTCCCGCATCAGCATCACGAGCCCGCCGGGGGAGTTGCCGAAGGGACAGCGGGCGGCGCAGGTGTAGCACTGCGCGCAGGCCCAGATCTTCTCCTGCATCGCGTCGTAGATGCCCTCGAGATTCTCCGTCCACAGGAGCTGGACGATCTCGCGCGGGCTGTAGTCGTAGTAGTGCGCCGAGGGACAGGTCGCGGTGCAGATGCCGCAGTTCAGGCAGCCGTTCAGCTGGTGATCGAAGCGCAGATCGGACTGGATGTCGCGGAAGATCTCCTCGAGCTTGGCGCGCTCGACGGGGGGGGCCTCGGACAGCGGATCCCCGATGTGTTGCTGGACCCGCGTGGTGTCGGCATGCGACATGCGATGGCCTGCGCGTCCGGTCTCAGTACGTGAGCACCTTGAAGTCATCGTCCATGGCGCGCTCGATGAGGTAAGCCCCGCCGATCACGCCGCTGCACTCCGGGATCAGGTCCGACTCGCTCATGTCGAACAGGTCGAGATTCGGCGAGCAGCACCAGAATTTCACGCCCGCCTCGTGCGCATCGCGGATGAAATCGAGCACGGTCTTGGGCGAGCCGGGCTTGACGACCAGATTCTCCGCCACCCCTTTCCTCATCAGCCGTCCGGCGGTCGCCGTGCACACGACCTCGACTTCGTACTCCATCGCGGCGGCGACGGTCGCCTGGAAGATCGGGGCACCGAGCTCCTCGCCGTTGCGCGGATCGGTGTTGGCCATCACGATGATCAGCTTCGAAGCCATCTGCAGCCGCCCCCATGTGCGGTCGGCCGCCTTTGCGGCGATCTCGACCACGATCCCAAAGTATTAGCCGAGACTAATATCTATTCCGCCCCGCCGCAAGGGGCGGGCTCCATGAGACGCAGACTTCGGGTGAGGCCGGTCATGATCGGCACCAGCGCCGCCTCGAGCGCGGGCTGCTGCCGGCGCAGCGCCGTAAGCTGCGCCGCGGTCTCGGGGGGCGATTCGGGGAACTCCATGACCAGGTCCTCGATGATCGCGGACTTGACTCCCGGGTGACCCGAGAAGCCGAACGCGTGCTCGCCGAGCTGAAAGAGCGCGGCCGAGTCGCGCGGATCGCGCGCCAGCACCCGCGCGGCGGCCGGCAGGCTGACCTCGTCCCGTCCATAGCGCACGAGCGGATAGCGCCCGGGCAGCAGCCCGCCGAGCGCCTCGGGCGCGACGGAACAGGCGGTGGCGACCTCGAAGGCGAGGGGCGCGGACTCGGCCGCGCCACCGGCGGCGAGCGCGAGGATCTGCGCCCCGAGGCCCATTCCGATCACCGGCGTATTCGCCGCCAGCGCCGCGGCCGTCAGCTCGAGCTCGGCATCGAGCGAGGGCAACCGGCGCGCGCCGGGGGCCACGCCCCAGGGCCCCCCGCCGAGCAGCACCAGGCCGCCCGCCGCCTCGGCGGGGGTCGGCAACCGCCCGCCGGCGGTGAAGGGGCGGAAGTAGCGAAAGCGGATGCGGCGGCCCTCCAGGTGATCCTCCATGAGGCCGAGGTACTCCGAGGACGTGTGCTGTACGACGGCGAGCGTCCGCACGATGTCCGACACGCCCGTCGTCCCTTCAGCCGGCGAGCCGCGCCGGGGCCGCGGTCGCGGCCGCCTCGAGCGAGCGGCGGAAATCGGCGGCGGTCACCGAGAGGGTGCCGGCGGGGTGAGCCTCGAAGAACTCCTCCACGGTCGCGCCGACCGACTCGAGATCGACGCCCCGCAAGCGGCTCTCGAGATCGAACAGCAGCCGCGGCGGGGCGATGAAGAAATCGCCCGTGATCAACACCTGTCCGATACGGGCCCCTTGCGGGCCTTCGCGCCGCACATACGAGGTGATCGTGCCGCCCGCGCTCTCGTGACTGCCGACGGTCACTTCGCCCCCCTCGGGTGGCCCGTCGATCTCGGCGACGAACTCCTCCCGGCCGATCTGCGAGTCGTAGAGCTCGCGGGCGCGAGCCGCTTCGAGCAGCGTCGGAATCTCGCGCTCGAACTCGATGCCGAGGCGCTCCTGAAACCCCGCAAGGAGCGCCTGCTCGACCTGATCGATCCCCGGGGTCGCCGGACCCAACAGCTCGCGCAGGCTGACGACCCGCTGCGCCGCCGAGTCGAGACCGCGCTTGGCGATCTTGGCGCGCGGAACGCGCAGGGCCCCGAGCATGGCCGCGGTATCGAGCTCGACCAGCACGGTGCCCTGATAGAGCAGCGTGCCGCCGTCGTAGAAGCCGCCGGTTCCGCTCACCTTGCGGCCCGCGACCTCGATGTCGTTGCGGGGCCGGAATCGGGCATCGACGCCGAGCCGGCGCAGGCCCGCCGCCGCCGCCTCGCACAGCACCCGGGCGGTCTCCCCGAGCGAGACGTTGCCGAACGTCCCTCGCCCGAAGACGAGCGCCCACCCGAGCTGGCCGGGATCCAGGTAGATCGCCCCGCCGCCGGTGATGCGGCGCCCGGCCTGGATGCCGTGCTCGCGGCAGTAATCCAGATCGAGCTCGGCGCGCAGGGACTGGTGACGACCGAT
>JAKAZP010000391.1 GCA_021815905.1 Pseudomonadota bacterium
AGAGGCGTTCTCGCTCGCGGGCCGATCGCTCCTTTACGCGAGCCCGCTCGCCGTGCTGCTTTTTCTCTTCTTCCCGCGCCTGCCCGGAGCATTCTGGTCGCTGCCCGCCTCCGCGGCGGCCATGACCGGGCTCGGCAACACACTCTCTCCCGGCGGCATCACCTCGCTCACCGACTCCTACGCCGTCGCCTTTCGAGCGCGCTTCGAGGGCGCGCCGCCGCCGGCCGAGGATCTGTACTGGCGCGGCCCGGTGCTGCACGATTTCGACGGCGCGACCTGGCGCCGCGGCCGCTTCGCCCCGAGCGCGGGCCAGCGGCTCGAGTGCCTGTCGAAGCCCTACCGCTACCGCATCTATCTCGCCCCGACGTTCAGGCGCTGGTGGATCGCCCTCGACACCGTCATGGCGGCCCCGGGCCCGAAGGTGCGCTACGCCTACGACTACGAGCTCATCGCGCGGCACCCGGTGTCGCACCCGATCTCCTACCGCGCGACCTCCTGCGCGCGGCCGCTGTCCCTCGGACCGCTGTCCGCGCGCGAGCGGCGGGAGGACACCGCGCTCCCCGCCGGCAGCAATCCCCGCACGCGCGCGCTCGCGCGCAGGCTGCGCCGGCACGCCCCCTCCGATGCGGCCTTCGTGCGCGCGGCCCTCGAGTTTCTGCGCACCGGCGGCTTTCGCTACACCCTGACCCCGCCGCCGCTCGGCGCGAATCCCGTCGATGAGTTTCTGTTCGACACCCGCGCGGGGTTCTGCGGCCACTACGCATCGGCCTTCGTCGATCTCATGCGGGCCGGCGGCGTTCCGGCGCGCGTCGTCACCGGCTATCTCGGAGGGCAGTGGAATCCGTACGACGGGGAGCTCATCGTGCGCGAGTCCGACGCGCACGCCTGGGCGGAGGTCTGGCTCGCGGGGCACGGATGGACCCGTGTCGATCCGACGGCGGTGGTCGAGCCCGAGCGGCTCTACCACGGGATCCTCGATCTGCTGCCGGACGCGGTGTCGGCTCGCGCGCGGCTGATTCACGCCTCACCGCTCCTCACCCGGACGCTCGAGCGCTGGGAAGCGCTCAACGCCTGGTGGAATCAGCGTGTCGTCGGCTTCGACTCGCGCTCGCAGCTCGCGCTGCTTGAGGATCTCGGAATCCGCTCGCCGCAGCTGCGCGATGTCGGCTGGGCGTTCGCCGCGGCGCTGCTCGGGTGGCTCGGCTGGATCTCCTGGCAGCTCGGCCCGGGCACGGGCCGACCGAGGGCCGATCCGCTCGCGCGCGGCTATGGGCGGCTCTGCCGCAAGCTGGCGCGCGTCGGTCTGCCGCGTGAGCCGCATCAGGGGCCGCGCGCCTACCTCGAGGTCATCGGCCGCCGTCGGCCGGATCTCGCTCCGCGGATCGCTCCCCTGCTCGCGCGCTACATCGAGCTTCGCTACGGCGCGGCATCGCGCCGGCCGAGGCCCGAGGACTCGAGGAGCTTCGAGCGCGCCGTGGCGCGCCTCGCGCTCACTCGGCGTGCTCGCGCGTCTCGCGGAAGCCGATCTTCGGCCAGCGCTCGAGGGTGAGCTCGAGGTTGACCCTCGAGGGGGCGAGATACACCAGCGCCCCGGCGTGATCGACCGCGAGATGGTCGTGCGCGCGCGCGCGCAACTCCTCGAGCGCGCGCGGATCCTCGGTCGCGATCCAGCGCGCCGTATACACGTTCACCGGCTCGAACACGCATTGCACGCCGTACTCGTCCTGCAGCCGGAACGCGACCACCTCGAACTGCAGCTGTCCCACGGCTCCGAGGATGAGATCGTTGTTGCGCAGGGGCTTGAACAGCTGCGTCGCCCCCTCCTCGCACAGCTGCGCCAGTCCCTTCTGCAGCGCCTTCATCCTGAGCGGATCCTTGAGCACCGCGCGTCGGAAGATCTCCGGGGCGAAGTTCGGAATGCCCGTGAAGGCGAGCCGCTCGCCCTCGGTGAAGGTGTCGCCGATGTTGATCGTGCCGTGATTGTGCAGGCCGATGATGTCGCCCGCGTACGCCTCCTCGGCCTGCTCGCGCTCGGCGGCCATGAAGGTGAGCGCATCGGCGACCCGCACCTCCTTGCCGAGCCGCACGTGAAAGAGCCGCATGCCGCGGGTGTAGCGTCCCGAGCAGAGCCGCATGAAGGCGATGCGGTCGCGGTGAGCCGGATCCATGTTGGCCTGGATCTTGAAAACGAAGCCCGTGAGGGCGCTCTCGACCGGCTCGACCCGCCGCTCGCGGGTATCGCGCGGCTGCGGCCCGGGGGCGTGAGCCGTGAAGGCGCGCAGCAGCTCCTGCACCCCGAAGTTGTTGATCGCGGAGCCGAAGAACACCGGAGTCTGCCGTCCGGTCCGATAGGCTTGCGCGTCGAACGCCTCCGTGGCCCCGCGCACCAGCTCGATCTCCTCCCCGAATGCCCGCGCGCCGTCGCCGAGAAGCTCGCGCGCCTGCGGGCTCTCCAGGCGCTCGATCACGAGATTCTCCCCGGCCCGGCCGCGCTCGCCGGCCCGATGGACGTAGATCCTGTCCTCGAGCAGGTGATAGATGCCGCGCAGCTCCCGCCCCATGCCGATCGGCCAGGTGACGGCCGCCGTGCGGATGCCGAGCACGCGCTCGATCTCATCGAGCAGCTCGATCGGAGGCCGCCCCTCGCGATCGAGCTTGTTGATGAAGGTCATGATCGGCGTGTCGCGCAGCCGGCAGACTTCCATCAGCTTGATGGTCCGCTCCTCGACGCCCTTGGCGCAGTCGATGACCATCAGCGCGGAATCGACCGCGGTCAGTGTCCGGTAAGTGTCCTCGGAGAAGTCCTCGTGACCGGGGGTGTCGAGCAGGTTGACGATCGCATCCCGGTAGGGAAACTGCATCACCGAGGAGGTCACGGAGATTCCGCGCTGCTGCTCGAGGCGCATCCAGTCGGAGGTCGCGTGGCGCGTGGCCTTGCGACCCTTCACGGTGCCGGCCATCTGGATGGCGCCGCCGAAGAGCAGCAGCTTCTCGGTGAGGGTGGTCTTGCCGGCGTCGGGATGCGAGATGATCGCAAAGGTGCGCCGCCGAGCGATTTCGGCATTGAGATCGGGCATTTGGAGCTGACCGTTAAGGGTTGGGCCGGGCGCGCCGGCCGAGCAGCACGAGCCTGAGCACCGCCGCGTCCTCGCGGCCGCCGACGGCCGCTTAGTATTCGC
>JAKAZP010000392.1 GCA_021815905.1 Pseudomonadota bacterium
CTCAACATGGCGGTCAGGAAGCGACGCTCCTGTCGATGATGTTGCCCCTGCTGCACCACGGCATGTACCTCGTCGGTCTACCCTACACCGAGCGCTCGCTCCAGCAGACCTGCTCGGGGGGCACCCCGTACGGCGCCTCGCACGTGGCGGGGAGCGAGGAGCATCCCGCGCTCACCGAGGACGAGCGCGCACTGGCGCAGGCGCTCGGCCGGCGGGTCGCGGCGCTCGCCTTGCGGTTAGCGCCCGGCTAACACTTCGCGAATGAACGGCACCGTCAGGCGGCGCTGGGCGGCGAGCGCCGCCTCATCGAGGGTGTCGAGCAGACCGTAGAGCTGCCTCATGTCGCGCGGGAAGCGCCTCTGCAGCCAGCGCGAGGTTTCCTCCGGGAGCTCCAGCCCGCGCAGCCGCGCCCGCAGCTGCAGCGCCTGGCCCTGCTCGGCCTCATCGAGCGCGCGCAGTTGGAACACCGCGCTCGCCGCGCAGCGGGAGGACAGATCCGGGAGCGCCCACTCGAGCAGCGCCGGCGGGGAGCGGGCCGCGAGCAGCAGCGCCCCGCCGCTCTCCTGCACCTCCCGCAGCAGGCCGAAGATCGCGCGCTCCCACTCGAGCCGCCCGACCACCGCCTCGAGATCGTCCAGGCACAGGCACTGAAGCTCCGGCAGTCCCTCGAGCACGCCGACGCCGAGGCCGGCGAGCTCGGCGAGCGGGAAATAACCCGCCCGCGAGGACTGCGCGGCCAGCGCGCAGGCGGCCTGCAGCAGGTGCGTCTTGCCCGAGGACTCCGCACCGCAGAGCCAGCTCGTCCCCGGCGCCTGCCCGAGCGCCGCGCGCCGCACGTGCTCGAGCGCCTGCGCATTGCGCGCCGGCAGGAAGCTCGCGAACACCGCGCGATCCGCGAGCCGCACTCCGAGGGGCAGTTGCCGCATCCGGGTCGCTCCCCTCAGGCGCTTCCCGCCGGCATCGCCCAGGCGCGTCGGGTGAAGACCGCGACGTAGTTCGCGCCGGAGATGACGGTGGTGGCGAGCACCGTGAGCGCCAGTGCCGCTCGCACGCCCGCCGGAGGAAAGCCGGCGGCGGCCCCGGCCATCACGGTGAGCAGGTAAAGGAGCTGCGCCGCCGTGTTGACTTTGCTCACCATCGTCGGACGCCCGTGCAGCGGACCGAACCAGAGCCGGTAGACGAGCGCTCCGAGGGCGATCATGACATCCCGCGCCACCGCGGCCGCCGTGATCCACCAGGGAACGAGCCCAAGCCAGCTCGACTGCACGAACACCACCATGAGCAGCAGCTTGTCGGCCGCCGGATCGAGCACCTTGCCGAGCTCGGTCGTCCAGTTGAAGCGCTTGGCGAGATAGCCGTCGAGGCCGTCGGAGGCCGCCGCGAGCAGGAACAGCGCGAGCGCCAGGGCGTCCTCGCCGGCATGCAGCCCGCGCGCGATCGGCCAGATGAGCGCGAGGCGCACCAGACAGATGATGTTGGGCAGGTGGCGCACGGCGTGCGAACGTGGCCGCGAACGCGGCCGGTCAGTCCGGTCGATAGCGAAAGACCGGCAGCGCGCCCGCGCCGGGTGCCGGCGCGAAGCGCGGCGAGGCCGCGAGCGAGCGCGCGACCGCCGCCTCGCCGCCGCGCGCGGCAAGATCGAACACGACGCGCGCGCCATCGACCCGGGTCACGTTGGCGGCGCTCACGCCGGGCACGGCGGCGAGCATGAGCTCGATGTTGGCGTAGTCGGCGAGCGTCTCGACACCGTCGATCTCGATCCGCGCTTCCCGGGTCGCATCCTCCGCGGCGGGTCCGGCGGAGGGCGCGAGCAGACCCACGGTCCGATCGATTCCGGTGGTGATCGAGCCGGACCAGGTCTGGCTGATGAAATCGGTTTCGAGCGTCCACTGCCACTGCTGACCCGGCGCGGCCGATGTGCCCGGCGCGGCCGCGCTGGCCGCACCCGAGGGCGCGGGAGGAGCCGGCGCGACGCTCGCAGGTGGTGGGGACGTGGCGCCTTCCTGCGCGGCGGGCGCGGACGGCGCGGAGCTCGCCTGCGCGGGGGGCGTTCCGATCAGCAGCTCGTCCGCCCCGTAGCGATGCGCCATCGCGAGCAGCGCGGCGCGGGGCAGGAGATTCCCGCTCTGATCGGTGACGGGCAGCGGCACGATGCTGATCGGCAGGCCGCGCGCCTCCGCCGCCTGCTCGAGCTGCGTATCGTCGCTCGCCTGATCGGCCTGATCCGCCGGCGGGGAGATCACGATCAGCGTGAACGGTCGCACCGGATCCCAGAGACTGCGCCCGGCGGCGGCGATCGCCTGGGCCACCGCGGCGCTGTTGAAGACGACCTGCGTCTCCCCCTGAGCCCCGCGTTGGTACCCGGCGACATACTTCGCGGCATCCGCAATCAGGCCGGCGAACGCCGGATCGGTGGCGGCCTCCCGCCTGCCCGTCGCCCGCACGAGCGCCGCGCGCATCGCCTGCCGCAGCGCGGCGGGCGTCTGAGCGGCGATGTCGACCTCGAAAACCGGCACCGGCTTGGCGGCCCAGGAAACCGCGGGCAGCACCGCCCAGGCCGCAAGCAGCAGGCGGCGGACGAGGCTCGAAGCGATGCGCTTGCGGGACGGCATGGGGGGTGAAATGTACAATACCATACGTGCTCGTGCCGCACGGCGGCCGGCCTCACCACCCAGGGCGCTCTCATGAACGAAGGCCGCGGCATCACCTATCGCGACGCCGGCGTCGACATCGATGCCGGAGACGCGCTGGTCGAGCGCATCAAGCCGCTCGTCGCGCGGGTGCGCCGTCCCGAAGTGCTCGCCGGCGTCGGCGGATTCGGCGCGCTCGTCGAGCTGCCCGCCGGCTATCGCAGGCCGGTGCTGGTGTCGGGCACCGACGGGGTGGGCACGAAGCTGCGCCTCGCGATCGATTCGGGGCGGCACGACACGATCGGCATCGATCTGGTCGCCATGTGCGCCAACGACGTGGTCGTGCAGGGCGCCGAGCCGCTGTTCTTTCTCGACTACTTCGCCACCGGCAAACTCAATGTCGATGTCGCCGAGGCCGTGATCCGCGGCATCGTCGAGGGCTGCGCGCAGGCGGGCGCGGCGCTGGTCGGCGGCGAGACCGCCGAGATGCCGGGCATCTATCACGGGGAGGACTACGACCTCGCCGGCTTCTGCG
>JAKAZP010000393.1 GCA_021815905.1 Pseudomonadota bacterium
GCCGGTGCCTCATAGAACGTCGTGACGATCAGCGTGTTGTACAGCCACAGGTGCACCGCGACGCCGAGCACGAGCGCCAGGGTGGCGATGCGCCGCAGACCGTCGCCCACCGGCTCCTGGATCCTCCCGCTGAGCAGCAGGTATCCCCAGCCCATGACGTACACGGTCCCGAGGACGATGAGCGCCGGCTCCAGAATCGACGCCACACGCGCGGTCGTCGTGCCGATGTAGCTCGACAGCGCCCCGTTCAGCCATACCCAGAATGTCTCGAAGAAACCCATGACCGCTGCCTCGTGCCTGTTGCCCCGCCGGAGTTCCGATCGCGCCCCGCTCAGGGTGTCGGCTGAAAGCGCGTCGCAAAATTGCCCTGCGCCGCGATCGCCTCCTCGCGCGATCGCTCACGATCGATCCAGTGATCCGCTTCGGCGGCGGCGAACAGGACTCGCAGCTTCGTCTGCTCGTTCTCGAGCATGGCCTGCTCGGCGGAGATTCGCGCGGTGAGGTCCAGGATCGCCTTCTGATCGCCGGCCGAGCCGATCGCTGCGATCAACTGCTTCAGCTCGGGGAATCTGCCGCTGGCATTGGCCAGCGCCTCTGTCGAGACCGCCTGCAGCAGCGCTGCGGTCTGGCGCTCGTCGCTCAACTGCGCCTGGGCGTTCGCGGAGAGCTGCGCGAATTGCGCCGGCGTCAGGCTCCGTTGCGCGGCGATGTCCGCGCGCAGCGTTGCGGAGAAGGCCGGATAGCCCGCGGACTGTCCGGCCAGGGCGGCGCTCAGTTGCGAGGCGTCCTGCGGCAGGTAGTTGCGCCGGACGTTCGCGAGCAGGTTCTCCATGCCGCGGTCTCCGGTCATGGAGCGCAGCTGCTGCTGCGCCTCCATGAACTGCTGCCGTTGCGTCGCGAGCGACTGCTCGAGGGTCTGGATCTCGGTGGTGAGGCGCGTGACGGCGGCCACATCGATCACCGCCCATTGCGCGTGCGCGACCGGTGCGGCCACGGCTAGCAGCAGCACGAGGAATTTCGGCATCCGCTCTGTCAGTCTCATGGCACACCTCCGAGGGATCACTCTGTTACGGGCACCGCAAGGAATTCATCGAGCCAGCGAGCCGGCTCCGTGCCGCGCTCGCGCAACAGCTGCTCGAGCCGGCGCAATCCGCTCGATCGGGCCGAGAGCACCTGCATCTCGGCTTGAAGTCCCGAGAGCTCGAGCCGGCACACGACGCTCTGCGCGCCCTGCTTGACCAGGAAAGAGCGCGCACCCGGCTCGAGCTCGTCCTTGATTAGCGAAACTTCCCGCCGCGTAAGGCCGAAGCCCTGCAGCAGCTCATCGCCGAATGCGCTCGGATTGGGGAAGAAGATCTTGGTCGCCGTCTGCTCGACGACGGTGCGGCTGATGCGGCTCTCGAGCACGTCGCTCGCGCTCTGCGTGGCGAGCACCATGACGCCGTTGAGCTTGCGCCATGTCTTGGGCCCGTCCTTGGCGAACTGCTCGAACGCGGGGTCCTCGATGAGCCGCCAGAACTCATCCATCCAGCACACCAGGCGCCGCCCGTCGAGCAGCTGACGCACCAAGTGCAGCAGATAGAGCGAGATGGGGGCGCGGCAGCGCTCGTGCTCGAGGAATTCGGTCACATCGAAGCCGACGAGCGCGGTGAGCGAGAGCTGCTCTGCAACCGAGTCGCATGGGTTGTCGAAAACCCAGGCGTACTCGCCCTGCGTCCGCTCGCTCCAGCGCGCCAGCCGCCTGTAGAGGCCCTCCGGCTCGGTTGCATCGAGGAACTCGAGCAGATTCGAGAGCCGGCGGGCGTTCGGGGTCAGCGCGAGGGTGCCGCGCAGCGCCTGGTCGAGCTCGCGCACCTCGCGCACGCTGAGCGAGGCGCCGTGCGGCGGCCTCGCCAGAAGTTCAAGCCAGCCGCGAAGAAAGTCAACGTTGCCGACGCTCGGCGGCAGTTGCAGCGGGTTGAAGCCGGTCGGCTGACCGTTGCGCAGCGGCAGATACAGCCCGCCGAGCGCCCGCACGAGAATCTCCAATCCCCTGTCCTTATCGAGAATCACCTGAGTCGCGCCAGCACGACTCAGCATGGCCACCAGAAAGCCGATGAGCGCCGTCTTGCCCGAGCCGGTCGGCCCGCAGATGAAGGTGTGCCCGGTGTCGCGCCGCCCGCCCTCGCTCGCCTCCGCGGCATGCAGGGAGAAATGAAACGGCGAGCGCGCGCGGGTCTGCAATACCGCGAGCGCATCGCCCCAGTGATTGCCCTGGGCGCGTCCGGCGGGAAAGTTGTGAAACGGCGCGAGCGCAGAGAAGTTGCGCGAGGTGATGGGCGCCTTGCGCGGCCGGAAAGCGAAATTGCCCGGCAGCTGCGCCCAGAACGCCGCCTCGAGACCGAGATCCTCGCGTGCGACCGTCATGCCCGTGTCGGCGAGCAGTGCCCGCGCCCGCGCCACATGCTGATTGAGCTCCTCGAGGCGCGCAGGGCCGCCCGCCGTTCCGTCGGGCACGTCGGCCATGACCTGCAAGGTCAGATGGTGATCGCCCATGACGAATTCATTGCTGGTCAGCGCATCGAGCGCCTGCGTGAGTTCCTCAGCCTGCGACACCGCGAAATCACCGGCATTGACCATGCGGTTGATCTGACGTGTCAGCAGCTGTTGTCCGCTCGCCTTGGAGAGAAAGACGAACGACTGCGTGAGCACGAAGGAAAACGGCGCCGCGAGCAGCGCATCCAGCATCCCCGCGACGCTCGGCGTCGGGTACTCCTTGACGCCGAGCATGGCCCCGGCACGGGTTGCGGACACCATCCGGTACTCTATGATCTCATTGCCGAAGAAGAGGCGGGTCGTGCCGAGGGCCGCATCCACCGGGCCGCGCGGCAATGGCACACGACGCAGCTCGCCGTTGATCAGCAGAGCGAGGAACTCGAGCAGTTCCGAATGCCACCGATCCGCGTGGCGGTAACAGGCGAGCGCCCGCGGCTCGTACCGCGCCAGAGAGGCGCACAACGTGCGGCCCACGCGTGCGCACACCTCAAGCGCCTCGGAAAGCTCCCGGGACTGATCTGCCGGGCGCGCACCGGCGAGCATGCAGCAGCACCCAGCAGGTGACCGTGCCTGCGCCGGCCTTGAGAGCGCTGTGAGATAGATCTCGTTGACCATGAGGCGCT
>JAKAZP010000394.1 GCA_021815905.1 Pseudomonadota bacterium
TGAGCCGGCACCCGGTCGCGGCCCTCGTGCTCGTGGTCGTCATGCCGTTCTACGCGCTTCCCGGAACCTTCGCGGTGCCCGATCCCACCGAGGTGGGGCGGCTCTTTGCCGGCGCGCGGGCGCGCCTGCCGGATCGCAACGTGCTGCTCGGGTGTGCCCGGCCGCCCGGGATGCACAAGCGCCTCACCGACACCTACGCGGTGCTCGCCGGGCTCGACGGCATCGCCTTTCCCGCCGACGGGGCCGCTGCGGCGGCCTCGGCGATCGGCCGCCCCTTCGAGCAGCAGCACGCCTGCTGCTCGATCAAGCTCGGCGCCGTGGACGCAGGCGCGGGAGCGCGCGCCTGCGGCGGCTCGGGCGGACCGGTCACGGGCGCCTTCCTTTCCGGAGTCAATTCATGAGTTGTCTGAAGAGAGGCGCAGAGGGGCCGCAGGCGGTTGACGCGGCGCCCGGGGATCTCAACACCTTCGCGATCATGCAGCCGCGCGCTCCCAGGCCCACGCCTCCGGAGCGGCGCAACGGAGCCCGCGTCAAGGCCGCGGATCTGCCTGCGGCGGGAATCTACCTGCCAAACAACAATGTCCTGGCGCCGCACATGCGCTCGCCGCAGTACGTGCAGCTCTCCACGGCCGCGGCCATGACGCTCGGGATCATGCCGGGCAAGATGCATCGATGCGAATGCACGCGCTGCCTCAACCTGCTGCTCAGCTATCCCGAGGGCTGCCGAGCCAACTGCGCGTACTGCGGACTCGCGCGCCACCGCGAGGCGGAGCGCGACTACGCCGATCGGAATTTCATCCGGGTCGACTGGCCGGCGGTGCCCGTCGAGCAGATCGTCGACATCGTCGCGCGGGACGCAGCGGCCAGCCCGTTCCACAGGATGTGCATCTCGATGATCACTCACCCGCGCTCGGACGCGGATACCGTCGCGGTGCTGCAAGCGTGGACGCGGCGCATCGATCCGGCAGCCATCCCGGTGTCGATCCTCTCGAATCCGACCACCATGGGCCGGGAGGACGTCGTGCGCCTGCGCGAGCTCGGCGCCGACATCTTCACGGTCGCGCTCGATGCGGCGACCCCTGCGATCTTCGACCGCACGCGCGGCAAGGGCGTGCAGTCGCCGCACAAGTGGAGCCACTACTGGCAGATCCTGCTCCTCGCGCGCGAGGTATTCGGGCGGCAGAAATTCGGCGCGCACATCATCATCGGCATGGGCGAGACCGAGCGCGAGGCGCTCGAGCTCGTGCAGCAGCTCATCGACCTGGGCGGTCACAGCCATCTCTTCTGCTTCTTCCCGGAGAAGGGCTCGCTGATGGATCACCTGCCGGCCACGCCGCGCGATCAGTGGCGGCGCGTGCAGCTCGCGCGCTACCTCATCGACTACGCCTCGGTGCGGGTCGAGCAGATGCGCTTCGATGAGCGCGGGCGTGTGGCGGATTTCGGGCTGCCGCGCGCCGAGCTCGAGCGCATCATCGAGGCGGGCGTGGCGTTCCGCACCTCCGGATGCCCGGGAAAGTTTCGCGATGACGTCTCGGCCTGCGATCGCCCGTACGGGGATTCCCCGCCGAGCAACATCGCGAGCTATCCGTTCGCGCCGGGCCGCGCGGACCTGCGCCGGATCCGCCGCCAGCTGCGTATCCCGCTCGTGAGGGAAGACTCGTGAGCCGCGGATTTCGCGTGATAGACGCCGGATTGCGCTCGGGGCGATTCAACATCGCGCTCGATCAGGCGATGCTGGAGCTGCACCAGGAAGGGCGGATCACCGACTCGCTGCGCTTCATCCACTTCGAGCCCGCCGCGCTCGTCGGCCGGCATCAGTCCCTCGGCGCCGAGCTCGATCTCGATTACTGCCGAGAGCACGGGATCCGCCCCGGCCGCCGCATCACCGGGGGCGGTGCGATCTACCTCGATCAGGGTCAGCTCGGCTGGGCGCTCGTTTTCGGCCGGGCCGCCTTCGGCAACGCCTCCCTGGGCGAGACCGCCCGCATCCTCTGCGAGGCGGCCGCGGCGGGGCTCAGCCGGCTCGGTGTCGACGCCCGCTTCCGGCCCCGCAACGACATCGAGGTCGAGGGCCGCAAGTTGGGAGGGACCGGCGGGTTCTATGACGGTGACTCGCTGCTTTATCAGGGAACGGTGATCGTCGAGCTCGACACCGCGGCGATGCTCGGCGCCCTGCGGGTTCCGCGCGCCAAGATCGCCAAGCGCGGCCTCGACTCGGCCGCGCAGCGGGTCGTGAGCCTGCGCGAGCTCCTGGGTCCCGCAACCCCGTCGATCGAGCAGGTCGAGCGGGCGCTGCTCGCCGGCTTCGAGGAGCGCCTCGGGGTCGAGTTCGTGCATGACATTCCGAGCCTGCTCGAGGCCGCCCGCGCCCGCGAGCTTTATGATTCGCAGATCGGCCAGGAGGAGTTCGTCGCGCAGATCGACGGCCCGCCTCGAGGCGGCGAGATATCGGTGGGCTCCCACGAGGGTCCGGGCGGCACCATCACCTCCTATCTGCGCCGGGAGGGCCCCGGCGGGCGGCGCATCGGCCAGGTCCTGATCACCGGCGACTTCTTCATCGCTCCGCCGCGGCTGCTGTTCGACCTCGAGAGCCGGTTGCGCGGTATCGATCTCGAGGCGATCGGCGATACGGTCGAAGGGTTCTTCCGGACCCATCCCGCCGGCACCCTGTCGGTCACCGCCGCCGATTTCCGGCGCTCGCTCGAGGCGGCCGCAGCGAATGCGCCGGCCGCGGGCGTCGGCTGAGGGATGGTCACGTGTCGGATATCGTGAGGACGCTGGCCATCGTACAACACACTTCCTCGGAGTATCTCGGCCTCATGGAGGATCATCTGGAAGGCCGGCGGATCCGCTTTCGCTACTTCCGCCCCTTCACCGCCGGCGGACGATTGCCGAGCCTCGCCGAGGCCGCCGGCGGTCTCGTACTCCTCGGCGGCGGTCCGTGGGGCGTGGTGCCGGGCGAACGGCAATTGCCCTCTCTCGATGCCGAGCTGCAGCTGACAGCGCAGGCGCTGGCCGCGGGAACCCCCGTGGTCGGTATCGGCCTCGGCGCGCAGATCCTCGCGCTCGCCGCGGGCGGCAAGGCCGAGCCCCGGCCGCCGGTGTTCGAGGTGCTCGCCGCCGGCCGGGTCGCGGCCGACGCGCTCGCGGGCCTGCT
>JAKAZP010000395.1 GCA_021815905.1 Pseudomonadota bacterium
GCCGATGGACACTGGGTCTTCGAGCTCGAGGCCGACTGCACGATCCCGGCCGAGTACATCATGATGATGCACTTCCTCGAGGAGATCGACCCGGCTCTCGAGCGCAAGATCGCCGCTTACCTGCGCACGCACCAGTGCGAGCACGGCGGCTGGCCGCTGTACCAGGGCGGCGAGCTCGACATGAGCTGCACCGTCAAGTGCTACTTCGCCCTCAAGCTCGCCGGAGACGGTCCCGAGGCGCCGCACATGAGGCGCGCGCGCGAGGCCATCCTCGCCCGCGGCGGGGCCGCGCGCAGCAACGTGTTCACGCGGATCGCGCTCGCACTCTTCGGCGAGGTTCCCTGGCGCGCCGTCCCCTACATCCCGGTCGAGATCGTGCTGCTGCCGAGGTGGTTCCCGTTCCACCTCGATAAGGTCTCCTACTGGTCGCGAACGGTGATGGTGCCGCTGTTCGTCCTCTGCACTCTGAAGCCGCGCGCGCGCAACCCGCGCGACGTGCACATCTCCGAGCTCTTCGTCACCCCGCCGGACGCGGAGCGCCACTACTTCCAGCTGCCCCGGCACGGCAAGGCGCTGGCGCGCGTGTTCTTCGCGGTCGATCGGGTTGCGCGCTTCGTGTTCGAGCCGCTCATCCCCGGCGCCATGCGGCGGCTCGCCCTGCGCCGGGCGGAAGAGTGGATCCTCGAGCGCCTGAACGGCGAGGACGGTCTCGGGGCGATCTTCCCGGCCATGGTGAACGCGCTCGAGGTGATGGTGCTGCGGGGTTTTCCGCCCGAGGATCCGCGGCGCGCCACGGCCAAGCGGGCGCTCGAGAAGCTGCTGGTGGTGGGAGCCGACAGTGCCTACTGCCAGCCGTGCGTCTCCCCCGTGTGGGACACGGCGCTCGCCAGTCTCGCCCTGCAGGAGGTCGGGGATCCCGACTCCCTCGATGCCTCCCTGCGCGCGCTCGAATGGCTGCGCCCGCGTCAGCTGCTCGATGAGGTAGGCGACTGGCGCGCGCAGCGGCCGCACGTGCGCAGCGGCGGCTGGCCGTTCCAGTACGGCAATGCGCACTACCCGGATCTCGACGACACCGCCGTGGTCGCCTGGTCGATGCAACAGGCGCGGCCGCGGGATCGCCATGAGAGGGCGATCGAGCGCGCGCGCGAGTGGCTCGCGGGACTGCAGAGCGAGAATGGCGGGTTCGCGGCCTTCGACGCCGACAACACCCATTACAACCTCAACTACATTCCCTTCGCCGATCACGGCGCGCTGCTCGATCCGCCGACGAGCGACGTCACCGCGCGCGTGCTGACGCTGCTCACGCTCCTGCGCCGGCCCGAGGACCGGCGGGCGATCGAGCGCGCCATCGACTATCTGCGCCGGGAGCAGGAGCCGGATGGCTCCTGGTTCGGCCGCTGGGGCACGAACTACGTCTACGGGACGTGGTCGGTGCTGATCGCGTTCGAGCGGGCCGGGGTCCCGGCGCGCGATCCCGCGGTCCGGCGCGCCGTCGACTGGCTGCTGTCGCGGCAGAATGCCGACGGCGGCTGGGGCGAAAGCAACGACAGTTACGATCTCGAGCGCCATCCGGATCGGCGCTTCCCGAGCACCCCGTACCAGACCGCGTGGGCGGTGTTGGGTCTCATCGCCTCGGGCGAAGCCTCCTCGCCGGCGGTGAGGCGCGCCGTCGAGTACCTGCTCGCGATTCAGCAGGACGACGGGCTCTGGAGCCACGAGAGCTTCACGGCTCCCGGGTTCCCGCGCGTGTTCTATCTCAAGTATCACGGCTACTGCGCCGTCTTCCCGCTCTGGGCGCTCGCCGCCTATCGCAATCGCCTGGAGTCCGATCTCACTTGAGCCGCGTCGGCATCGTCTCGGCGCTCGCGGCTGAGGCGCGCACGCTCGGCCGGGCGTCCGCCGCGAGCTTGGGTGTCCGCCGGCTCGCGGACGGCATGCTGCTCATCGTGAGCGGCATCGGGCCGAGCGCCGCCACGGCCGCGGCGCGCGCGCTCGCGAGCGAAGGCGCGACGGCGCTCGCGAGCTTCGGGATGGCGGGCGCTCTCGATCCCGCGCTCGGCTGCGGCACCGTGTTGCTGCCCGAGTGCGTCATGCTCGCCGACGGCACGCGTCTGGCCACCAGCGCGAGCTGGCGCGAGCGGGTGCGGCGGGCGCTGCCTGCGCGCTGCGCAGCCCGAGGCGGCGAGCTGCTCTCGAGCCTCGAGCCGATCGGCTCCGCGAGCGAGAAGAAGACCCTCTGGCGGGCCACCGGCGCCGCGGCCGTCGACATGGAGAGCGCGGCCATCGCGCAGATCGCGGCCGAGCGCTCGCTGCCCTTCATCGCCGTGCGGGTGATCGTCGACTTATCGACCGATGAGCTGCCTCGGGCGGTCATCGCCGCGAGCCGGGGCGGCCGGCTCGCGCCCGGGCGGCTGCTCGCGGGACTCGCCTGCGCCCCGGGGGACCTCGGGTCGCTCCTGCGGCTGTCGGCGCGCTACCGGTGCGCGCGCTCGGTGCTGCGCGAGATCGGCCGCCCGGCGTCCGCCGCCCGGCGGGCGCTCGGAGGCGGCGCCGCCCCGGAGTCGACGCGGTGAGGGCGCTCGTCACGGGCGCAACGGGCTTCGTCGGCTCGGCCGTGGCGCGTGCGCTCGCGCGGGAGGGCTGGCAGGTCCGCGCTCTGGTGCGCCCGGGGTCCGATCGGAGCAACCTGAGGGCGCTGCCGATCGAGCAGGCGCCGGGAGACCTGAACGATCCGGCCTCGATCGAGCGGGCGCTCGAGGGGTGCGATGCGGTGTTTCACGTGGCCGCCGACTACAGGCTCTGGGTCCCGAAACCCGAGGAGATCTACCGCACCAACGTCGAGGGCACGGAGCGGCTGCTCGAGTCGGCGCAGCGCGCGGGTCTGCGGCGGATCGTCTACACGAGCAGTGTCGCGACCATCGGAATCCCGTCCGATGGCACGCCCGGTACGGAGTCGGGCCCCGTCGGACTCGCCGACATGGTCGGCCACTACAAGCGCTCGAAATTCATGGCCGAGGAGCGTGCGCGCGCGGCGGCCGCGCGCGGCGTGCCCGTGGTAATCGTCAATCCCTCGACTCCCGTCGGCCCCGGGGACGTCAAGCCGACTCCCACCGGACAGATCGTGCTCGATGCCGCCCGCGGACGCACGCCCGCCTAC
>JAKAZP010000396.1 GCA_021815905.1 Pseudomonadota bacterium
CTACGGGACCGGCGACCGACTCGCGGGCGCGCACGCTGGCAGAGCACGAAGCCAAGGCCGCGCTCGCCGCGTGGGGCGTGAGCACGCCGCCCTCGCGCGTCGTGGCCCCGGGCGCGGTGCTCGAGGCCGCCGCGACCCTCGGGTATCCGGTGGTCATCAAGGCGAGCGCGGCGGGCCTCGAGCACAAGTCGGAGCTCGGCGCCGTCGCGCTCGATGTGCGCACGCCGGCGGCCGCGACGGCCGCCGCCGAGCGCCTGGGACGCCTTTCGAGCCTGCTGCTGGTCGAGAAGATGATCGACGACGGGGTCGCCGAGATCCTGATCGGCATCACGGCGGACCCGCAATTCGGGCAGCTGCTGCTGCTCGGGGCCGGCGGCGTGCTCGCCGAGCTGCTCTCGGATACGGCGGTCCTGCTGCCGCCCTTCACCTCCGACGCCATCCAGCGCGCGCTCGCGCGGCTCAAGGTGGCGAGGCTGCTCGCCGGCTATCGCGGACGGGCGCCGGGGGATGTTCCGGCGCTGGTGCAGACCGCCCTCGCCTGCGCGCGCTACGCGCAGCAGAATCTCGACTCCCTGCTCGAGCTCGATTTGAATCCGGTCATCGTCCGCCCCGCCGGTCTCGGAGCCGTCGCGGTGGACGCGTTGGTTCGCCTCACCGAGGATGCGTGACATGTCAGATTTCAGCGAGATTGCCGGGATTCGCGCCGCTCGCGACGGCGCCGTGCTCGAGGTCACCATCGATCGCCCGAAGGCGAATGCGATCGACCTGGCGGCCAGCCGGCGCCTGAACGAGGTGTTCAGCGCCTTTGGCGACGACCCGGCGCTGCGCGTGGCGATCGTCACCGGCGCGGGGGAGCGCTTCTTCAGCCCAGGGTGGGACCTCAAGGCCGCCGCGGCCGGCGAGCGCTCCGACGAGGACTGGGGAAGCGGGGGCTTCGGGGGGCTCAACTATCCGCGTAATCTCGACAAGCCGCTCATCGCCGCCGTCAACGGGATCGCCTGCGGCGGCGGATTCGAGGTCGTGCTCGGCTGCGACATCATCGTCATGGAGGAGCACGCGCGCTTCGCGCTGCCCGAGATCAACGTCGGGGTGCTCGCCGATGCCGGTACGATCAAGCTGCCGCGGCGAATTCCGTATCACGTCGCCGTCGAGTTCCTCATGACCGGCCGCTGGATGGATGCCGCGGAGGCGAAGCACTGGGGTCTCGCCAACCACGTGGTTCCCCGCGGCGGCGCGCTCGGCAAGGCCCGCGAGATCGCCCGGCAGCTCGCCGAAGGGCCGCCGCTGCTGTTTCCGGCGATCAAGCAGCTCCTGCGCCACACCGAGATGGTGCCGGAGCACCCGGCGTTCGAGCTGCACGACAGCCTCGAAGCGGTTCAGAAGGTCATCCGCTCGGAGGATCTCAAGGAAGGCGCGCGCGCCTTCGCCGAGAAGCGCAAGCCGGTGTGGAAAGGCCGTTAGCCGACCGGTGCTCCCCTCGCCCGCAACCGGGCGAATCGCGAATGGAATCTCAACACACCGACATCCCTGCCGTGGGCACTTGGCGGACCAGGCCCGACGGCCGGCCGTCGCCGTCGGGCCTGCGAAACCTTCAACGGGAAATGACCTCGACCGCTAGTCGACCACCTGAGTGGAGTCGTAGCGCTGGCCGGTATCGGTCGGCACGAATCCCTGTCCCTGATCGTGCGGGACAAAGGCCTGGACCATGCCCGTGCACTGGCCACCCCCTGAATCCGTCGCCGAGAAGTAGATGAAATAGAGCCGCCCCGATCCCGGCCCGGCGCGCTCCGCGCGCACGTAAGCGGTGGCAGAGCCGATGCCGCTGCCGTCGGGCTCGGTGTTGCCGCTGCCGTCAGTCTCGACCGGCTCGTCCTGCTGAATTCCCGTGATGACGATCGAGGTCGGCAGGTTGTAAGGATCGGTGACCCCGATGATGGTCTCGGCAACCATCTGGTGATCGGGGGGCCAGATGACCCCTTCCGAGGCCGCCGCGCCGCTGCAGTCGGGCCCGCTGCTGCCCGCGGAGCTCAGCACGAGGGCCTGAGAGTTCAGCGGGCAAGTCAACAGCGCCACGGCCGCCAGCAAGCCAATGCGCAATGTAGGGAATCTCATGCGACTCTCCTCCCGGGCATGATGTTCAGCCCGGCCCAGACGCATATTTGTGACCGGCGCCGAGCTCCGGTCAACGATCGATCGCCCCCTGTTTGTCCAAACGTGACTACCATCACAGAGCGCGCCGTCGGCGCTCCGTTATGGCAAATCATGAGCACGCCGCCTCCCAAGCGTCCCACCCGGGTCGCGACCACCGCACCGTCGATGACATCGTCGGTCGTCGCTTCGAGCCGCTCCGTCGGCTCATCCCAACAGCGGCACGCCCTGGAGGTCACCCTCCGAGCGGGCGCAGCAGCGAGCGCGAGATGATGTGCCGCTGCACCTCGCTGGTGCCGTCCCAGATGCGCTCGATGCGCGCATCGCGCCAGATGCGCTCGAGCGGCAGCTCCGTCATGAGACCCATGCCGCCGTGGATCTGCAGCGCCTCATCGGCGACCATGGCCAGCATCTCGGTGGCTTTGAGCTTCGCGGCCGCGAGGTCGAGGTCGGTCGCGGTGCCCTGATCGAGCTTCCACGCCGCCTCGAGCGTGAGCAGCTCCGCGGCGCGCAGCTCCACCGCCATGTCCGCGAGCTTGAACGCGACACCCTGAAACTTGCCGATCTGCTGGCCGAACTGCACCCGCTCGACCGCCCAGCGCTTGGCGAGCTCGAGCGCACGCTCCGCGCGGCCGAGGCAATTGGCCGCCACCTGCAGCCGCGTGGCGCCGAGCCAGGTGTTGGCGACCTCCAAGCCGTGGTGCAGTTCCCCGAGCACCGCGCTCCGGGGCAGCCTGCAGTCGGTGAACTTCAGGATGCTGTTGGTGTAGCCGCGGTGGCAGACGTTGCGATAGCCGGGCAGCACCTCGAATCCGGGAGCTCCCATGTCGACGAGCAGCGCGGTGATGCGGCGGCGTACGCCGCGCGGCGTGCTCTCCTCTCCCGAGGCGGCGAACAGGATGACGAAATCGGCGTGCTCGGCATGGCTGATGAAATGCTTGGTGCCGTTCACCACCAGATGATCGCCCTGCTCGACCGCAGTGGTCTTCATTCCCCGCAGGTA
>JAKAZP010000397.1 GCA_021815905.1 Pseudomonadota bacterium
CGAGGGACTTCGGATACGGGGACTGCGACTTCGCGAACTCCTCTCCGGTGACGCGCCCGACGAGCCAGGCATCGCCCGCGAGCCGCTCGTGCAGCCGCTCGAACAGATCCCCTCCGCTCGCGGTGCGCGGCCGCCATCGACTGTGCAGGATGCGCCCGTCGATGCTCGAGACCATGTGGCAGATGACATGCGGCTTCATTGGCGGCGTCCTGGCGATTCCCTCCGCGAGTGACGGAGTTCGCGAGCTTGCCAAATCCGCGGGCACGATGCCAGGGACCCGCGCGCCTCGTCGTCGCGCTGCGACGGCGGGAGGTCGTGTTGGTGTGCAGCATGCGCCGCGATTTCGACGAGCGTGACGGAGGACGGGCGCGAGCGTCAGCTCGGGCGGCGTCGGATGAGATAGAATCGAGCTCGGGCGGGGCCTTGCGTGCGGGCTCACGCGGGGCGAGGAGGGCGTTCGATGGGACTGTGGTTCGATGACTGCGAGGTCGGGCTCTGCATCCGTCATGCGCTCACGCGCACGGTGACGGAGACCGACAACCTGCTCTTCAGCGTGCTGACGCACAACGCGCAGCCGTTGCACCTCGATGCCGAAGTGGCGCGCAGGAGCGAGTTCGGATCGATCATCGTCAACTCGATGTTCACCTACTCGCTCATGGTCGGGGTGAGCGTCGCGGACACGACGCTCGGAACCCTGGTGGCGAATCTCGGGCTCGAGAAGCTGCGCACCCCGATGCCGGTGCGCATCGGCGACACGCTGCGGATCGAGACCACCGTCCTCTCCAAGCGCCCGAGCCAGTCGCGTCCGGGCCAGGGCGTCGTGCAGTTCGAGCACCGCGCCTACAACCAGCACGGCGAGCTCGTCGCGAGCTGCGAGCGCACGGCGCTCCTGAAGTCGCGGGCGGCATGATGCGCGCGGCGCAGGCGAGCGTCGTGGGCGGCTTTCGACAGCCTGCCGCGCCTTGGGCTAAGATTTCCCGGGCTCGCGCGAGGATGGGGATCCGATGACTGACGTGGCAGAGACCGCCGACGCACGGTCGTGGCTGTTCGCCCCAGGGGACAGCGAGCGCAAGGCCGGGAAGGCCGCCGCGAGCGCCGCCGATGTCGTGCTGCTCGATCTCGAAGATGCGGTGACGGAGGCGCAGAAGCCCAGGGCGCGCTCGCTCGTCGCCGCGCTTCTCGGCGCGCGCGCCGAGGATCGACGTCGGCTCTGGGTGCGCATCAATCCGCTCCAGGGACCTCACGCCCTCGCCGATCTGACGGCGGTGCTTCCCGGCCGGCCGGGCGGCATCCTGTTGCCGAAGTGCCGCGGCCGCGCGGATGTGGAGACGCTCGCGCACTATCTCTCCGCGCTCGAGGCCGCCTTCGGCATCGAGGCGGGCTCGACCGCGATCGCCGCGCTCGTGACGGAGACCGCCGAAGCGATGTTCACCACGGGAGAGTATGCCGGCGCGCCGCGGCTCGCCGCCCTCAGCTGGGGCGCGGAGGATCTCGCGGATGCGCTCGGCGCGAGCGCCAACCGCGATGAGGAGGGCCGCTATGGCTTCACGTTCGAGCTCGCGCGCACGCTCTGCCTGCTCGGCGCGGCCACCGCCGGAGTGAGCGCCATCGAGACGATTCACGCCGATTTTCGCGACGAGGCGGGGCTGCGCCAGCGGGCGCGGGCGGCGCGCCGCGCGGGGTTTCGCGGCATGCTGGCCATCCATCCCGAGCAGGTCGAGATCATCAACGAGGCGTTCACGCCGAGCGAGGCCGAAGTCGCGGCCGCGCGGGGGATCGTCGAGCTCTTCGCGGCGAATCCCGGCGCGGGCGCGATCGGCCACCGGGGCTCCATGCTCGATCGACCGCATCTCGCGCGCGCACAGGCGCTGCTGCGGCTCGCGGCGAAGCGGGCGCCACGATGAGAGCCGGCGCGCCGGCCGCGCTCTCCTCGGCGCTCCTCCTTGCGCTTGCCGGTTGCGCATCGACGCCCACTCATCATCCGTCCCAGACCGCCGAGGGCTACATCGGCAAGCCCTTGTTCGATCTCGAGATGCACTGGAGCACGCCCTCGAGCATCAGCACGACGCGCGTCAGGCGCAAGGCGACCTGGCGCTTCGATCAATATAACCTCGCCGGTTGCAGCGTCACCGTGCACACCGACGCCGCCGGCATCATCCGCAAGGTCACCTGGACCGAAGGCTGCGGACCGAAGGGCACCGGCACCAAGCCCTAGCGCGCCTCGCTTCCGGCATGCACGCCGGACTCGAGCAGGAGCATCGGGGGGAGCATGCGCCGCGCGCGGCGGCGCCGCCTGAATCTCAACAGCGGAACGGCCGCGGTGGCCGTCCCGACAGTCGTGCGCGAGATCAGCTTCTCGCGTTGAACGAGGCGCACCAGCCCTGGGCGTCGACCGAGTAGCCGGCGAAGATCTGGCAGCCGGCAAAGCCGGACTTCTGATCCGCGGCGCCCTGGAAGAAGCGGCACGCGCCGCAGCGCTGACCGGCCTGATAGGTCGGGAACTTGCTCTTGTCGACCTTCTTGGCATCGGCCTCGTAACCGAGGGACTTCGCGAGCGGGTCGCTCTCGGAAAGATGCGGCAGGCTGCCGGCAGCCTCGGCCGAGCGGGACTTCAGGCCCACCAGCGCGGCGGACGCGGCGACCGCGGCGCTCGCCAGGAAGGCACGACGCGAGGAATCCGGACTGTTCTTGGAGCGGGACACGATATGAACCTCCGCACGAAAATGTGTATCTCCGAGGTGGAAGTATCCGCGAATCGGCACATGGCTGGCAACTTCCCGCCCCTGTGGCTAGTACCTATGCCATCGGGAGCCCTCCCCGGGTGAGCCGCGGGCCGCGCGGTGAGGGGTTCGGGCCGTCCTTGGCCTTCAGCGGGTCCGAAGCTTGCTTCACTCCTCGGGCGTGCCTATGACCCACGTCATCGCCAGTGTTGATGCGCACGTGCATCTGCATCCGTGCTACGACCCGGACGAGCTGTTCGAGAACGCGCACGTCAATCTCCGTGCCGCCGCGAATGGCCTCGGGCGCTCGCAGCCGCTCGTGTGCTTTCTGCTCTTTGCCGAGTGCGCCGCGGATGACTGCTTCGGCGCGCTGCGGGCGCTGGCGGACGGGGAGAGCGCCGCGCGCGCCCTGTCGTTGCGGCACTGGT
>JAKAZP010000398.1 GCA_021815905.1 Pseudomonadota bacterium
CTTCTATATAAAATATTAGACAGTCGATCGAGGACACCAATATTCATATTGGACAACATTTCGACCGAAATCTGCGCGTAAGTCATTGATTTGGCGCGCCCGGACGGATTCGAACCGCCGACCACCCGATTCGAAGAACGACGCGGGATCGAGGGGGTCGAGTGACGAACGGCGCATCGAGGGCAAGTCACGCGCGGACGGACAGCGTCGACCCGGAGGATTCCGGGGACATTGCCCGACCGGCCGCCGCTCCCGCCATCCGCGGCTGGCAATGGCTGATGGATTTCCGGATCGGGATCATCCCGCTGCCGGTCTACGGGCTGCTCGCGGTGCTGCTCGGGTATTTCGTCGTCCGTCAGAAAGTGCCGACGGATCTGCCGACCATGATCGCCGTGGTGGCGATCTTCGCCTTCACGTGCGCCGAGATCGGCCAGCGGATTCCGCTGCTGCGGGTCGTCGGGGGCGCTGCCATCGTCGCGACATTCCTGCCCTCGGCGCGGGTGTACTACCACGTTCTTCCGTCGGTGTTCGTGACCTCGGTGACACAGTTCACCAAGGCCTCGAACTACCTTTATCTCTATATCGCCGCCGTGATCGTCGGCAGCGTCTTCGGCATGGACCGCACGGTGCTGATCCGCGGGTTCGTGAAGATCTTCGCGCCGCTCGCCGCCGGAACGGTGGCCGCGCTCGCGGTGGGAGCCGCGGTGGGCGCAGCGCTCGGGCTGGGGCTGGTGCACTCCCTCCTCTACATCGTCGTGCCGGTCATGGCCTGAGGCGTCGGCGAGGGTGCGCTGCCGCTCGCGGTCGGCTACGGCAGCATCCTGCATCAGCCGATGGGCGCGCAGTTCGCGCAGGTGCTGCCGCCCGTCATGATCGGCAGCCTGTTCGCCATTCTCATCGCGGGCGGGCTCAACGCCCTCGGCAAGAAGCGGCCCGATCTCACCGGGGAGGGACGCCTGCCACCCGGCGAGCACGACGATCTCGTGCTCACTCGCAACGACACCCCGGCCCACGTGGACGTCATGAATATCGGCGCGGCGGCGGTGACCGCCGTCACCCTCTACCTGCTCGGAGTCGTCGCGAAGAACGAGCTGAGCCTGCCCGCGCCCGTCGTCATGCTCTTTCTGGCCGTGGTCCTGAAGCTCTGCTGGTCCGTTACCCGCCGGCTCGAGCTCGGCGCCGAGGTCGTCTTCCAACTGTTCGCGAAAATCGGCACCTACCCGCTGCTGTTCATGATCGGCGTGGCGATGACGCCCTGGAAGACGCTCATCGCCGCCCTCGCGCCGGCCGATCTGGTCACCATCGCGGCAACCGTCGTCACGGTGATCGGCGTGGGCTTCTTCGTGGGGCGGAAGGTGAATCTCTACCCGATCGAATCGGCGCTGGTCAACGCGACTCACGCCGGACAGGGAGGCACCGGCGGAGTCGCGATCCTGACAGCCGCCGAGCGCATGCAGCTCATGCCGTTCGCGCAGATCGCCATCCGCATCGGCGGCGCCATCGTCGTGACCCTGACCCTGCTGCTCTTCGCGCGCCTGCACTGAGTCGAGCGGCGCGGAGTCCGAGTCTCCCCGCCCCGGGTGCCGCTCGAAGCCGCGCTGCTGCGGTCACGGACCGCCTTGGCGCGACAGCACGTAGTGGGTCGCGCACCCCGTGCTCACGTGCTCGCGGCAGCGATAACCCAGCTCGACCAGGTCGATTCCCGAGAACGGGCGCTCGCCGGAGCCGAGGAGCACCGGCGAGATCGCGAGGTGCATCTCGTCGATGAGGCCCGCCCTCAGATATTGCTGAATCGTCGCCACGCCCCCGCCGACCCGGACGTCCCGGCCACGGGCCGCCTGGGCCGCGCGCTCGAGCGCCGCATGGATTCCGTCCGTCACGAAATGGAACGTCGTGCCGCCCTGCATGACGAGCGCCGGGCGCGGGTGGTGCGTCAGCACGAAGACCGGCGCGTGATACGGCGGATCATCGCCCCACCAGCCCTTCCAGCTTTCGTCGGGCCACGGCCCGCGAACCGGCCCGAACATGTTCCTTCCGAGGATCCAGGCGCCGACGTTCTCGAAGCTGCGCGCGGCAAACTCGTCATCGACTCCGGTTCCGCCGCCCTCCTGGCCGAACATGCGCTGGAACGTGCGGGTGGCGAACGCCCACTCATGCAGAGCGCGTCCGCCGACACCGAGCGGATTCTCCAGGCTCTGTCGCGGCCCGGCTCCGAAGCCGTCGATCGACACCGAGAATGCCTTCACTGTGACCTTGGCCATGGGATCGCTCTCCGGGTCCAACCGCAATATGACCGCGCAGCAGCTCCTCGTAGACGAAGCCGCACTTCAGCAACACCCGTTCCGATCGGGTGTTCGATTCGAGGAGTGTCGCCTGCACGCGCAGCAGCCGATCCTCCCGGGCATGAGCGCCCGCGACCGGACGCTTCAAGCGTCCCTCAGGGCCGCAGCGATCGGCGTGCGCGCGGCCCGCACCGCCGGATACAGCCCGCCGAGCAAACCCATGCCGATCGCCCACAAAACCGCCTCGAGCACGATCATGCCGCTCACCCGGAAATGAAAGAACACCTGCGGTGTGGTCATGCTCACGGCCATCTGCGAGCCTATCCCGAGCGTGCTCGCCGCGTAGCCGTTGAGGCTCACGTAAGCGGCCGCGGCCCCGGCGAGCCCCCCCGCCGCTCCGAGCAGCAGCCCTTCGAGCAGGGTCGAGGCGAACACGATGCCGTGGGGATACCCCAGTGCGCGCAGCATCGCGACCTCGAAGCGTCGACTTTCGACCATGACGAGCAGCGTGCTCATCGCGCCGAACACCGCCGCCGCGGCCATCATCGCCGTGAAGAAGCCCCCTACGCGAGTGATCAGCCGGCTCATGCCGGAAGCCTGGCCGGCGTAATAGGCGCTCGCGCGCATCGGCTTGAGCGCGTATTGCGCATCTCCCGCGAGCACTCGTGCGAAGCGATGGTACGCGGCCGGGGACTTCAGCTCCACGTAGAGCGATGAATAGGCGCCGCGGCGCTTTTCCGCCGTCTGCAACGACCCGAGGCTGGTCCAGGCCTCCGAGGAGAAGACCTGCGAGCCGGCGCTGAAGACACCCACGATCGTCCAGATCCTGCCTTCGGCCAGCACTCGATCGCCCGGGGCAAGGC
>JAKAZP010000399.1 GCA_021815905.1 Pseudomonadota bacterium
GCCGTGGGATGATGAGCGAAATCGTCGTAGACGCGGATTCCCGCGACTTCCCCGCGCAGCTGCATCCGGCGGGCGACTCCGGCGAAGGCGCCGAGCGCGGCGATCGAGTGCTCGACCGTGACCCCGGCATGGTGCGCGGCGGCGATCGCCGCGAGAGCGTTCTCGGCATTGTGAGCGCCCATCAGATCCCACGTCACGGTGCCTCGCGGCCGGCCGAGCTCGAGCACCTCGAAGCGCGAGTAGTCCTCGACCGGACCGGTGGGGCGCAGGCTCCAGTGGGCCTCGGACGGGCCGTGCCCCGCGAAGCCCTGCCGCGCCGTCCAGCAGCCCATCGCGAGCGTTTCCGCGAGCCGCGCGTCCGCCGCATTCCATACGATCCGCCCGCTGCCGGGGACGGTGCGCACGAGATGATGGAACTGCCGCTCGATGGCGGCGACGTCGGGATAGATGTCCGCGTGGTCGTATTCCAGGTTGTTGAGCACGAGCGTTCGCGGGCGGTAGTGAACGAACTTGGCGCGCTTGTCGAAGAACGCGGTGTCGTACTCGTCGGCCTCGATCACGAAGAACGGCGCGGCGCCGAGCCGTGCGCTCGTGCCGAAATTGGCCGGAACTCCGCCGATCAGGAATCCGGGCTCGAGTCCCGCGTGCTCGAGGATCCACGCCAGGAGCGAGGAGGTGGTGGTCTTGCCGTGCGTGCCGGCGACCGCCAGCACCCACCGGTCCCTCAGCACCTCGCGCGCCAGCCACTCCGGACCCGACGCATAGGGGAGATTGCGATCGAGCAGCTCCTCGATGACCGGCTGACCCCGCGTCATGACGTTGCCGACCACGACGATGTCGGGATTGGAGGCGAGCTGCTCGGCGCCGTAGCCTTCGATCAGCTCGATGCCGAGCGCCTGCAGCTGGGTGCTCATGGGCGGGTAGACGTTGCGGTCCGAGCCGCTGACGCGGTGCCCCGCCGCGCGCGCGATCGCCGCGACTCCGCCCATGAACGTCCCGCAAACTCCCAGGATGTGCACGTGCATAATGGGCGGCGATTGTACCGATCATCGACCTGAGCCATTGCAACAGATTGCGGACACGCTTGCCGCGGCGGAGACACTCGCCGCGAGTCTCGGGAATTCTCCCGCGCTCGGACTCGACACCGAGTTCCTGCGCGAGCGAACCTATCGCGCGCAGCTGTGCCTCGTGCAGCTCGCCGGAGGCGACGAGGCCGCGTGCGTCGATCCGCTCGCCATACCCGATCTCGCGCCCCTCGCGCCGCTGCTGCGCGGAGAGGCGATCAAGGTGATGCATGCCTCGCGCCAGGATCTCGAAGTCCTGCACCCCGCCGTCGGGTCGGTGCGCCCGGTGTTTGATACCCAGATCGCCGCCGCGCTCGCCGGATTCGCCGCGCAGATCGGCTACGCCGAGCTCGTGCGCCGGCTGCTCGGCCGGGAGCTGCCGAAAGCGCACACGCGAACCGACTGGTCGCGACGGCCGCTCTCGGAGCAGCAGATCGAGTACGCGCTCGACGACGTGCGTTTCCTGGTGCCGTTGAAGGACGCGCTCGAGGAGCGTCTCGGGCGGCTCGGAAGGCTCTCGTGGCTCGCCGAGGAACTGGCCGACCTCGAAGCCGCGGGCGCGCCCGGCACCGAGCCCGCGGAGGCATGGCGGCGCCTGAAGGGTCTGCAGGGGCTCGATCCCGGCCGGCTGCGCCTCGCGCGCGCCCTGGCCGCCTGGCGCGAGCGGCGGGCCATCGATCGCGATCGCCCGCGAGGCTGGATCCTGGAGGACGCCGCGCTCCGGGAGATCGTGCTGCGCGTGCCCCGATCGCTCGAGGCGCTGGCCCAGATCGCCGAGATCCCCCAGGGCGTCATCAGGAACTGCGGCCGCGAGCTTCTCGAGTGCGTCGCGGGGGCGGAGATTCCCGATCCCCCGCCGCCGCTCGAAGCGCGGCCGCGGCCCGATCCGGTGCGCAGCGCGCTCGTCAGAAAACTGATCACCCTCAACCAGGCCACGGCCGCCGATTTGGGCTTGAGCCCCGAGGTCCTCGCCACCCGGCGCGATCTCGAGCGCCTCGCCGAGGGCTACGACGACGTTCCCGCGCTTCGAGGCTGGCGTCGCGAGGCGATCGGCATGCGGCTGCTCGCCGCGCGCTGATCGTCAGCGCGAGCGCTTGGCGCGGCCGCCTCGAGCGGGCCGCATGCCCGCGCCCTGCCTGCTCCGGGCGGGCTCCGCGCGGCTCGCGGGTCTCGGCTTGGATTTGGGCTTGGGCTTGCCCGAGGCGCGACGGACGGTGCTCGCCGCGCGCTTCGCGCGGGGTTGCAGGGGGCGGGCGGGCGGACGAGCGGGCGCACCGCGGCGACCCTGGACCGGAGTTCGCCGGCGTCGGCCCGCACCCGCCGCGAGAGCCGCCTCGAGGCGCTCGGAGATCTGCGACACGTCGCCGCGCGCGTCGATCACCCTGAGCAGCCCCTGCTCGCGGTAGAAATCGGCCAGGGGCCGGGTCTGGGCCTCGTAGACTTTGAGGCGCTCGCTCACCGTGGCCTCATTGTCGTCGGGCCGCTGAATCAGCCGGTGCGGCTTGCCCGTGCCCGGGCAGAGCTCGCGCCCGGCCTCTGCGGCGCTCTCGGTCAACAGGTTGACGACCCGCCCGCAATCGGCGCACGTGCGTCGGCCGGAGATCCGGCGCAGGAGCTCGGCATTCTCGATCTCGAACTGCACGACCGCATCGAGTGGCTGCCGGAGCTCTCGCAGCAGCTCATCGAGGGCGCGAGCCTGAGCCAGATTCCGGGGAAAGCCGTCCAGGATGAAGCCACGGCGGGCATCGGGCTTCGTCAGCCGCTCGCGGATCATGCCGAGGACGATCTCATCCGCGACCAGCCGGCCTGAGGCCATGGCTTCCCTGGCCTTGAGCCCGAGCGCTGTGCCGCGAGCGACCGCGGCGCGCAGCAGGTCGCCGGTGGAGACCTGTGGGATGCCATCGCGCGCGGCGAGTCGTTGAGATTGCGTGCCCTTCCCCGATCCCGGGGCCCCCAAAAGGACGATTCGCATAGTGAGACCGTGAAATCTGGCGCAAAGCTCATCACGTTACCGGCCGCCGCTGGCGCGGTCAAACCGCCCCGCCGGCATGCCTGCCCGCGACCCGCTGCGCTATT
>JAKAZP010000400.1 GCA_021815905.1 Pseudomonadota bacterium
CGATCGCGAGCGCCCGGCCGAGCGCGCGCCACGGCACGCGCCGCAGCGGGAAGCGCTCCGGGGACGCCTCGACCTGCGCCTTGCGGCGGTTGCGGGTGCGCTTCAGCATGGCTCGGTCGGGCCTCCGTGCGAATCCGGCGCCGGACGGCGCACCAGACTCGTCTCGAGCACCCGCCACACGAGACCGTCGAAGTCGAGGCCGGCGGCGCGGGCCGCCATCGGCACCAGGCTGTGGCTGGTCATGCCCGGCACGGTGTTGATCTCGAGCAGCAGGGGCCGCCCGGCCGCGTCCATCATGAAATCGGCCCGGCCCCAGCCCTCGGCGCCGGCGGCCCCGAAGGCCGCGAGCGCAAGGGCGGCAAGGTGCCGCTCGGCCGAGGCCGACAGCCCGGACGGACAGAGATAGCGCGTGTCGTCGCGCAAGTACTTCGCCTCGTAGTCGTAGAACTTCCGCGGCGTCTCGATCCGGATCGAGGGCAGCGCCTCGCCCTGAAGCAGCGCGACCGTGTATTCCGCGCCCGCGATCCAGGACTCGGCGAAAACCGCGTCCCCGAAGGCCGCCGCCGCGGCGCAGGCGGCCGGCAGCTCCTCCGCGCGCTCGACCTTCGACATTCCGACACTGGAGCCCTGCGTCGCGGGCTTCACGATCAGCGGCAGCCCGAGCCGCTCGAGCGCGAGCTCGAAATCCTGCGGCCCGCGCAGCTCGAGCGCCTCGGGTGTCGGCACGCCGAGCGCCTGCGCCAGACGCTTGGTGCGCAGCTTGTCCATGCCGATGGCCGACCCCGTGACGCCGCTGCCCGTGTAGGGAATGCCGAGCCATTCGAGCGCGCCCTGAACCGTGCCATCCTCCCCTCCGGGACCGTGAAGCGCGATCCAGACACGGTCGAGGCGTTCCTCCGCCAGCTCGAGGACGGAGCGCTCGCGCGGATCGAAAGGCTCGGCGTCGACATCGCGCCGGCGCAGCGCCTCGAGCACGGCGTGGCCGGTGAGGAGGGAGATCTCCCGCTCGCTCGAGTCCCCGCCGAGCAGCACCGCGACGCGCCCGAACTCCCGGGGATCGCTCACGGGGCGTGCGAGCTTCGGGTCGTGGCGCAGCCGCATCACGCCTCCCGCCCCACGATTCGAACTTCCGGCTGCAGCCGCACACCCTGGGAGCGGTAGACCTCCTCCTGCACCCGCGCGATCAGCCGCTCGATGTCGGCGGCGCTCGCGCTGCCGTGATTGATGATGAAGTTGGCGTGCTTGGTCGATACGGACGCGCCACCCACGGTGAGGCCCTTCAGGCCGGCCGCCTCGATCAGACGCGCCGCGTGATTGCCGGGCGGATTGGTGAAGACCGACCCGCAGCTCCATTCGCCGATCGGCTGCGTGGCCTTGCGCCGCTCGAGCAGCTGCCGGATCGGCTCCTCGGGGGCGGCGCTCCCCGCCCGATCGCCGGTGCGCTCGCGCACGCTGAAGCGCAGTCGCGCCGCCACGAACCACTCCTGCGGCTCGGGCGGCTCCACGTGCCGGTAGCCGACGCCATATTCACTCGCCGCGCGGGTGTGCCCGAGACCGCCGCGGTCCACCGTGTCGACTTCGAGCACGTGGCGCCAGGTCTCCCCGCCGAAGGCGCCGGCGTTCATCGCGAGCGCGCCGCCGAGCGTGCCCGGAATGCCGGCGAAGAACTCCCCGGAACCGAGCCCCCATTTCAGGCACTGCCGGGCGATGCGCGCGCAGGCGACGCCCGCTTCCGCGAGCACCACGTCATCGCCGATGAGCTCGAGGCGATCGAGCGTGCCGTGGGCGCTGATCACCACGCCGTCGATTCCCCCGTCGCGCACCAGCAGATTGCTGCCGAGCCCGATCCAGTACACCGGCACCTCGCGCGGCAGGCTCGCGAGAAACTCGGCGAGCTCGGCGCGGCTCGTCGGAGTGAAATAGATCTGCGCGGGACCGCCCACGTGCCAGGAAGTGTGCCGGCTCATCGGCTCATCGAACCGCACACGCGAGCGGAACTGCGACGGAAGGGCGGGCATCAGGCCTCCCTCCGCGGCGGCATGAGCCTTCCGAGCCGCTCCTTCAGGCCGAGACCCGCGGCGCTGATGTTGCCCGCGCCCATGGTCACGATGACGTCGCCGTCGCGGATCACGTCCTTGAGCGACTCGGCGAGATCCTCCACGCGCTCGACGAACAGAGGCTCGAGGTGGCCGCGGCCGCGCACGGCCCGGCAGATGGCGCGACCGTCGGCTCCCGGGATCGGTTGCTCGCCGGCCGAGTAGACCTCCGTGACCAGGAGCACGTCGGCCGTCGAGAGCACCTTGCCGAAGTCGTCGATGAGATCGTGGGTTCGGGTGTAGCGATGGGGCTGGAACGCGAGCACGATGCGCCGTCCCGGATAGCCCTGTCGCAGCGCCTCGAGCGTCGCGGCCACCTCGCTCGGGTGGTGGCCGTAATCATCGATCACCGTGACCGTGCCCGCGGACGTCGGGATCTCCGCGATGTGCTGCAGACGGCGGTCGATCCCCTGGAATCCGGCGAGCGCGCGGCCGATGGCCGCATTCTCGACACCGAGCTCGGTCGCCACGGCGATCGCGGCCAGGGAGTTGAGCACGTTGTGGGCGCCGGGCAGGTTCACGGTGACCTCGAGCGGCTCGCAGCCGCAGCGCGCCACGCGAAAGCGCGTCTGCAGCCCCCGCCGCTCGACGGCGAATGCGCGCACGTCGGCCTGCTCGGCGAGGCCATAGGTCGACACCGGCCTGCCGACGCGCTCGAGAATGGAGCGCGAGTGCGGGTCATCGAGGCAGATGACCGCGAGTCCGTAGAACGGCAGCTTGTGGAGGAACTCGACGAAGCTCTGCTTCAGGCGCTCGAAGCTGCCCCCGTGCGTCGCGAGATGATCGTTGTCGATGTTGGTCACGACGGCGATGAGCGGCTGCAGATGCATGAACGAGCCGTCGCTCTCATCCGCCTCTGCGACCAGGTAGCGTCCGCTGCCGAGCCGGGCATGGCTCCCCGCGCTCTTCAATCGGCCGCCGATCACGAACGTCGGATCCTCGCCCCCCTCGGCGAGAGTGCTGGCGATGAGGCTGGTCGTGGTCGTCTTGCCGTGCGTGCCCGCCACCGCGATGGCGTGGCTGAAGCGCATGAGCTCC
>JAKAZP010000401.1 GCA_021815905.1 Pseudomonadota bacterium
GGTGGCGATGAAAATGGTGTCGTCGCCCGAGATCGTGCCGGCCACTTCCGGCCACGCCGCCCGGTCGATGGCGACCGCGACGCTCTGCGCGGCTCCGATGGTGGTCTTGAGCACGGTGAGCGAAGCGCCGGCGCGCCGCAGGCCGCGCACGAACTGCGACAGCACGGCGAAGTCGCCGTTGGCGCGCGAGATCTCATCCGGCGGCAGCACGTACCGGCCGCTCGCCTTGAGCACGCCGAGGTTGCGCAGATCGCGGCTGATGGAGGACTGAGTGACGTCGAAGCCCTCGGTCCGCAGCATGCGCACGAGGTCGGCCTGCCGGCGGACGAGTCCGTCGCGCAGGATGCGCGTGATCGTCTGCCGGCGCACGAGCTGCTGGGCGTCCATCATCGCGGAGTGCCAGGATGCATAAAGTTGCACGTATTGTGCATATTAATTCGTGGGCGTCAACCGCTGATCCGGAGCGCCCCGGCGAGCGCCGCGTCGCGCCGGCGGGACGCGCGCCGAGTCCCGTGATGCGGAGGGGGCGGAGTGCGCGCCGGCGCGCGGATCAGCGCTCGAGCTCGCGCAGGTCGCGGCCGCGGGTCTCGCGGCCGTAGATCGCGATGAGTCCCAGTCCCCCGAGCACCGCGACGGTGATCCCGGCGGCCGCGGTGCCGATTGCGGGCACGAGCGCGAGCGCGCTCAGTCCCTGGCAGAGGAGGCCGCCGCTCTTGCTGCAGCCCGCCACCCACCCCGTGGCGCGGCCGCGAATCCGCAGCGGGTAGCTCTCCGCGGCGTAGGGCAGCAGGATCGAGATGACGCCGGTCGAGCCGACGATGATCAGCGTGAGCGCGATCACCGGATCCGTCACCGGGGACGGACCGCTCTGGCGCAGGACGAGGGCGAGCAGGCCGGCCGCCGTGGTGCCGGTCATGACCAGCAGAGCGCCTTTGGTGCTCCAGCGCGAATACAACAGTGCCGCGACCGCGACGACCGGCACCGCGATGAAGGAGGAACGGGCGAGGATTGCCGCGGCAACCCCCATGTTGCGGCCCTCCGCGATCAAGACCCCGGGCAGCCACAGCAGCACGCCGAAGTTGACGAAGCCCCAGGACAGCGCGGCGATCGTCAGGGCCACGGTGGGGCCGAGATAACGCCGGTCGGTGGGAGGCAGACGCGAATGATCGAGCTTGGCCTCCTCGTCCCAATCCTCGGAATCGCTGACGATGACCGAGCCGAAGCGCGCGAGGGTGGCGTGCGCCTCGGCCGGCCGGCCGATATGCATGAGGAAGCGCGCCGACTCCGGGATCAGCGGACTCAGCGCGATCAGGATCAATCCCGAGGGCAGATTGAGGAACCACATGATCCGCCAGCCGAAGATCGGCTGCAGCAGCGCGGACAGTCCCGAGGCCGCGAGATACCCGCCGAGCGCGCCGATGCCCCCGACGACGACCAGGCTCCAACCCCGGTGGCGCGTCGGCATGATCTCCGCGAGCAGCGCATAGGCCACCGGCAACAATCCACCCGCCGAGGCGCCCATGAGGAAGCACATGAACAGATTCCAGCGGAAGGACGGCATGGCGCCGCAGATCGAGGTGCCGATGAACATCACCGCGGAGAGCAGGATGGCCGCCCGCCGGCCGTAACGATCGGCGAGCGCACCCCAGATGAAGGAGCCGAGCGTCGCTCCGGTGAGCGCCGAGAACGGCAGCAGCGCGACGGCGGCCGGGCCGATGCCGTATTCGACCTGCATCCCGGGGATGACGAAGCCGAGGCTGCTGACTTTCATGATGTCGACGACGAGCGCCACGGCCAGAGCGGCACCCGCCGCCCAGTGCCAGACGGTCAGCGGCGCGTCCTCCGGCGCCACGATGCGCCGATGCACGCCCCGGGGGTCGCCGAGCGCCTCCCTGGGCGCGAGTCCGTAGACGGTGGCGGCTGCGCCCGCGACGATGAGCGCCATGCCCCAGAGCATTTCCGGGCTCATGGGCATGCCGGCAAGGCGGTAATGCACGGCGCGCGCCATCACGAACATCGGCAGGTGGAGCAACACCCCGAGCACCACCGCGAGGCTCCCGAGCCAGAACGCCGCGGGGCTGCGCCGGTCGGCGAACATGAAGAGCTCGTACACCGATTCCGCCGGGCGCGCGCGTGTCGCCGGCGTGTCGCCCGAATCGATCACCTCAACACCATCAGCAGATCCTTCGGATCGACCTGCTGACCCGGGCTCACCAGGAGCTCCGCGACCTCGCCGTCGATCTCGGCGCGCACCGCGGTCTCCATCTTCATGGCCTCGAGGGTGGCAAGCACATCGCCCCGGGCGACGCGGCGGCCGACCGCCGTCGCGATGGTGGCGATGGTCCCGGGCATGGGCGCGCCGATCTGCCTGGGATTGCCGGGCTCGGCCTTGCGCGCCGGCGCACGCCGGGGGACCTGACTGCGATCGGGAACGCGGACCGAGCGCGGCTGGCCGTTGAGCTCGAAGAACACGGTGCGCGTGCCGTCCTCGTGGATCTCGCTGCTCGCCACGTAGCGGATGAAGAGCGTCTTGCCGCGCTCGAGGTCGACGCTGATCTCCTCCCCGGGCTCCATGCCGTAGAAGAACACGGACGTCGGCAGGATGCCGACATCGCCGTACAGCGCCCGCTCGGCGGCATACTCGAGCCACACGCGCGGGTACATGAGGTAGGAGGCGAGATCGTCGTCGGTCACCGGGCGGGTGAGCTTCTGCCGGATGCGCTCGCGCTCGGCTTCGAGGTCGACGGAGGACAACTCCGCGCCCGGGCGGCGGGTGAGCGGGGCGGTGCCCTTCAGCACTTTCTTCTGCAGCGCCGGTGGGAAGCCACCGTGGGGTTGTCCGAGGTCTCCGCGGAAGAACTGCACGACGGATGCCGGAAACGGCACGTCGACCTCCGGATCGAGCACCTGCCGCGGGCCGATCCCGCTGGTCACCATGAGCAGCGCCAGATCGCCGACCACCTTCGAGGTGGGAGTCACCTTGACGATGTCGCCGAACATCCGGTTGACGTCCGCATAGGCCTGCGCGACCTCGGCCCAATGGGCGTTGTCGATGCCGAGCGAGCGGGCCTGCTCGCGCAGGTTGGTGTATTGGCCGCCCGGCATGCCGTGCACGTAGACTTCCGAGGCGC
>JAKAZP010000402.1 GCA_021815905.1 Pseudomonadota bacterium
ACAGAAAATCAGCCGATGCATCGGGGGCGGGTACCGATTCGGCGCGTCCCAGGACCAGCCGCACGCCGGCCATGGCGCGCGCGTTCGCCAGCATCGCCGCACTGGGATCCACCCCGAGCACGCAGCCCCCCGGGCCCACCAGGCGCGCGGCCTCGCGCGCCACCAGTCCGGTGCCCGTCCCGACATCGATGACCTGCATGCCCGATTGCAGACCGGCCGAGCTCAGCGCGTGCCGTCGGTACCAGGAGCCCGAGCCCATCGCCATGAGGCCGACGATGCGCTCATAGTCGACGGCGGTGCGGTCGAACAGATCCACCACCCACGCGCAGCGCTGCTGATCCTGACCGTAGTACTCGAGCAGCGGAGCGTGCGGCACACGGACCGGGGCGACGGGAGTCGGTGCGGGCGAGGGCATACCGGAGACATTATGCATCGCGCCGAGTCCATGGGCCACGCCGCCGGCGAGTCCCTCGGATGTCAGGACAGGCCTGTTACGGGCCGATGTCCCTGCGCGCGCACGAGGCGCTGCTCCAGAGCTGCGTCGGACCCGGGCAAAGACTCCAACAGCCCATGGTGCGGGTGTACGATGTAAGGGAAGTCCGTACGGAAAGAGTTCGCAGGCGGCCCGTCGATGACCCGTTCGCTCGGCCGGGAGCGCTCTGACGGCGAGGCCGTGGTCGCGGTGACCGGCTTGTCGAGGAGGGAAAATCCATGCGCCCATGGGTGCGCGTCTGTGTGTTGACCGCCGTGGCCGGAGTGACGGCGGGTTGCGTGACGGCGGCGCCCGGGGCTGCTCGGGTGAGGATCACGCGCGATTCGGCCGATGTCTCGGCCTGTACCCCGGTGGGAAATATCGACGCCAAGACCATGAACAATCTGGATCCGGTGGTCGCTGAGAACAAGGCTGTGGGTTTGAATGCCAATGTCATCTTGAATACCGGAGCGGGGGGAGTCGCCTATCGCTGCAAGGGGGACTCGGTTCCCGCGCAGTGATGCGCTCAATCCGCTTCCCGGGCGGTCGGGTCCGGGCGCGGCATCCGCCCCGCCGATCAGGTCCGCCGCAGGCGGCCGCAGGAGACGAGCTCGGCCAGGGCCCGTGGAAGCGGCACATCGGCGGCCAGCTCGGGCGCCGGTTGCGGGGCGTCCAGGCGGGTGGAGACCGGGATCACGCCGGACCAGACCGGATAGTGCGATTCCTCGGCGTCGTCCGGCGGCCCGGCCCGATGCTTGACGGACGCTTCCTCGATCTCCATGCACAGCACCGACGTTGCGTTGAGCTCGGTCTGATCCATGGGCCGAAGGGTCTCCCAACGGCCTGCGAACAACCCGTTCGTGAGAGCGCGCAGCGCGAGCTCCTTCTCCTCGGGGCTCCTGAGCACGCGCGCCGTGCCGAACGCCATCACGGAGCGATAGTTGACGGTGTGGTTGAATGCGGACCGGGCGAGCACGTAGCCGTCCATCAGCGTGCAGGTGAGGCACACCGGGCTGCCCTCCGCATGCTGGAGGAAACGGCTCGCGATCGAGCCATGCCAGTAGAGCGTATCATCCCGACGCCACTGTAAAGTCGGAGTCACGAAGGGTGCGCCGTCCACCAGGTAGCCGACGTGACAGAGAGGCGAGGCATCCAGAATCCGGTAGACGTCCTCGCGCGCGTGGCTCCCCAATGCGGGCTGTCGGCGAATCCGCGTGCGCGCGGAGGCTTGGAAATCGTGCTGCGGCGGTTTCTCGTGGTCCGACATCATCGCGCCCTGCGCCGGGCCGGAAGCTTTTCGAATTCCTCCGGCAGCTCCGGCACTTCGGCGGCGGCGGCGAAGTCCCGAACCCGGCGACGCACGCTTTCGACGTCTGCGGTGGGAAAAATCACGCCGTTCACGGGTGTTTCGATATGAATCCGCGCCAGATGCCGAAATCCCATCGGGGGAATTCTATCATGGGGTCCGATTGGCAATGGCTCTGGCCGCGCCGTGCGCACCGGAGAGAAGCGCGAGGGTAGCCGGACTCCCACCATGACAGTCCCGTCGGTCTCATCGGACTGGCCCCGCGCGACTCCCGCCGCCCGGCCGCTCCGTGCTCTGGCGGCAGCAGAGCTGCGCGGGCGTCTCGATGCGGCGGCCGCGGCGGGCGATGGCCTCGCGGGAGCGCACTGCGTCCACGAGCTCTGGATGCGCGATGAGCTCGGCTTCGACGTCGATGCGGCGCTCGATCGACTCTGGAGGCGGGCGGCGAGCTCGATTCCCGAATGGCTGCCGATGAGGTATGTCGAGTGGCTGCCGGAGTTGTACGAGATCGCCGGCGGCTTCCGCTCCGCGCGCGCGGGTCGATCCAACATCTACCTGGTGCTCCTCGACTACCGGGATCGCGCCGGCGGGCCGTTCGGGGTGTACGTCGGCATGAGCGGGTACACCCCGGCCGAGCGCTTCGATCAGCACAAGGCCGGCATTCGCGCCGCCGGCAGCGTCCTCAAGCGCGGTCTCGAGGTGCTCACCGGTCCCACACTGCATCTGCAGCGCATCGCCCGCCCGGAGGCGGCGCGCATCGAGGCGGAGCTGGCCGCGGCGCTCGCCGACGGCGGACTGATGGTGCAGGGGGGGCATTGACGCGGAGCGCGCTCCGGGGGACGCCCCTCGAGCATCGACGGTCTTGCGGGTGTTGGCGCCATGCGGGCCCGGCCCGATCCATGAGCCGGGTGCTACATGGCCCGGCCGTCGTAGGTCTCCCGCTGCAGAGTGTGGAGGAAGGCCTCGAGCTCCGCCACGCGCTTGCGGCCGATGCGGCGCGCGGTGCGGGTGATGAGTCGCGGCGGAATGGATTTGAGAAAGCCGCGCAGAGTCTTCACCGCCGGCGCGAAGCTCGGCGCTTTCGCACCCGTGAGCGACAGCATGCGCGCCGCGCCGATGTCGCCCAGAAAATCGAGCGAGTCGGCGTCGTGCAGCACGATGGCGGTCGGGTCCTTGCCCGGATCGCTGTAGAACATGTGTCCGCGCTCGGCCTGTTGCACGATGGCGATCTTGCGCATCGGAAATCCGACGCGCCTCAGGATCGCAGGGCTCTCAAGCGCCGCGCAGGCGCCGTGCTCCATCTTCCGGTCGGCGCAGGGGTGAAAAGCCGCCATGTCGTGCAGGAAGGC
>JAKAZP010000403.1 GCA_021815905.1 Pseudomonadota bacterium
CGCGCGGGACCTCGCGATTCCCCTCGGGCTGCTCAAGTCGAACGACCTCGAGTTCCTGCCCGGCCAGCGGGTGTGCTACGTGACCGACGCCGCCGACACGCCGCGCAACCGGGAGACGCTCGCGGCTTTCCTGCACGAAGCCGATCTGCTGTTCATCGAGGCGGTATTCCTCGAGGCGGACCGCGAGCACGCCACGCGCAAGGCGCATCTCACCGCGCGCGCCGCGGGCGAGATCGCCCGCGCGGCCGGAGTGCGGCTCGCCGTGCCGTTTCATTTTTCGCCGCGTTATCTCGGTCGGGAGGACGAGCTGCGACGGGAATTCGAGCGATCCTGGCGCGAGACCGGAACCGTGACGCGCTGAGCGGGCGCGCGCGCGCTCAGTCGGAAGCCCCATTGAACTGTCGTCGACCGCCCTCACTATCGCTCGAAGGCCGCTGCCGGGGTGGCCGTCGACGCCCCAGCCCCCTGACGGGCGGCAGGGCATGGTCCGCATCGGGCTCGCCCCCTCCGATCATCGGCGAGCCGCGCGACCGCCTGTCGGAGAGGAAACCGGCGCAGAACTCTTCCCCGTGAGCGCCCGCTCCGTGGGATGATTGCCGTCGCCCCGTTACCGCCCCTTCGAGGGCACGAGGAGATCGATGCCGGATGTCGAGAAGACCCGGGCCGCGGCCCGGCGAAGCCGAGCGCAGCGAGTGCCCTGGTGGGCGGCCGCGTTGTCACTCCTGCCCGCACTGTCGGCGCACGCCGGCGCGCGCGCGGCAGCGCCGTTCGGGCAGCTGGCGGAGGCGATTCACGCCCAGGCCCCGAACATCAGCCTCAGAGCCATATCGACCGCGGTCAGCGCGTATTTCCAGGCGAAGCGCGATCACCTGACCGACAAGCCGCTGGTCACGATCGTCGATTTCTCCCTGCCCTCGGGCAAGCGGCGCCTCGCCGTCGCGGATGTGCAGACCGGCAAGGTGCTCTTCTACACCTACGTGGCGCACGGCAAGGGCAGCGGACTCGAGTACGCGACCCATTTCTCCAATACGCCCGGCACGGACGCGAGCAGCCTCGGGGTCTACCTGACCGGTCAGACCTACTACGGCGAGCACGGGTATTCTCTGCGGCTGCGCGGGCTGGATCCGGGATTCAACACCTCGGCATACGATCGCGACATCGTCATTCACAGCGCGTGGTACGTGAACAGGACGTTTGCCCAGGATCACGGCCGAGTGGGTCGGAGTTGGGGCTGCTTCGCGCTCAGCCAGCGTGTCGAGAGCTCCATCGTGAAGCTGATCCGCGGCGCCACGGTGCTCGTCGGCTATTACCCTGATCCAAAATGGCTGCATTCCTCGCCGTTTCTGCACGCCACGGGTTGAGCGCACCGCGGCTGCGCCCGCTTCTCGGCTCGAGGCAACGCGGCGTGATCGGGCGAGGTCCGCCGGGAGCCGGGTCGCAGGGGAGCTCGAGATGACGGAGTCAGGGGCCGCCGGAAGCTCCGGGGACGCAATCGCGAGCGGGCGCTGCCTCTGCGCCGGGGTGCGGTTCGAGATTCACGGTCCGCTTCGGCCCGTCGTCTACTGCCATTGCACCATGTGCCGCCGCTCGGGCGGCCATTTCGCCGCCGCCACCGCCTGTGCACCCGAACACCTGCGCCTGCTCTCGGCGCAGACTCTGCGCTGGTACGAGTCCTCCCCGATCGCCCGGCGCGGCTTCTGCAGCAATTGCGGCTCGCAGCTCTTCTGGGCGCCCGCCCACGGCGGCCACATCGGCATCTGGGCCGGCGCAATCGACACACCGACTCCGCTCGAGGCGGCCATGCACATCTTCGCCGCCGACAAGGGCGATTACTACGACATCACGGACGGCCTGCCGCAATGGCCGGGTGACTCGCCGCCCGAGGGCTGAGCGGAGCCTGGCCGGCGTCCGGCTCAGCCGCCATTCCTTGAGGCATTGCGACCCCGCGGACGCGGGATCGCCGGTCCACCGGTCCGCGCCACGAGCGGCAGGATGTTGTGCTGAAGCAGCATGTGCTCGAATCCCGGCAGGTCGTGCTGCATCAGGGTTCGGTACAGCGCCCTGGCGGCATTGAGCTTGCGGTCGAGGACATGGAGCACCTGAATCGACGCATCGGTCGGCGGATAGCCCGGATCGCCATACACGTCTCCCGCGCCGGTGCCGAGCTCGCCATTCAGCCAGATCAAATGGAGGTACAGGGCGTATCGGGCGAGATAGCTCTTCTGATCGCTGTTGGCGAGCGCCGGCGACAGCAGCGTGCCTTCCAGAGTCTGGATCTTGCCGTCCATGGCCTTGATCGCCCGTAGCGCCTTGCCGTGCCGGGACTTCTTGTCCGACTTCAGCATCTGCTCCTGGGTCTGCAGTTGCTTGCGCAGCCATTCGATCTGGTTGACCATGGCGGAAACGCTGGAAATATCGTCCCTGACGTGCAGCAGCAGCTTGACTCTGGCCGCGGTCTGGGCGGGCGTTTCGCGCGAGCGGGGATTCGGCAGCACCTGGAGCGAATGAGTGTAGCTCTTGCCGTCCACCGTCACCCGCACGGTGTACGTGCCGGGGGCCACCATGGGACCGACCTCCGCCTGTCTCACGCCCCAGTGGGTGATCGGGCGGGAGCTCTTGCCCATGAAGCGCAACGTGTCCCAGACGTGCGGATTCGTCGACGGCGTCGTCCGCAGCTTGATCAGCTTCGGCGGCGCATAGCGCAGGTCCCAGAAAACGCGGTTGATGCCGGGATGCACGTGCGCGTCGGGGTCATGGCGCCAGTAGCCGTCCTTGTACCTGGGGTTGAGCCCCGGCTTCTTCGGGGCCACGAGCTTGAGCTTGCGCACCACGGTTCCGTTCGCGTCGAGTATGGCGACCTTGATGCCCGCGGTCGCCTTCTCCGCCTTCTCCTTCTTCCTTTCCTTGTTGCTGATGGCCTTTCCTCTTGCCGCCGCCTTCACCTTGGGCACCGACTCGAGCCAGAAATCCGCGAAGGCATGGGCGCCCTCGAAGAAGCGGTACGTCGGCCGCGACCCGAAGACCCGGACGGGCTCGCGGGCGTTGCCGCTCGCCAGCCGCTCGAGCGGCGTGATGTCTTCCAGCACGTAGATACCGCGCCCATAGGTCGATACCACGAGATCG
>JAKAZP010000404.1 GCA_021815905.1 Pseudomonadota bacterium
GTCTCGGGCCGCGCGAAGGAGATCATCTTCGTCAACGGCCAGAACTACTACCCGCACGATCTCGAGACCATCGCCCAGCGCGTCGAGGGGCTCGAGCTCGGCAAGGTGGTGGCCGCCGGCGTACGCTCGCCGGGGGAGGAGATCGAGGAGCTGGTGCTGTTCGTGCTGCACCGCGGCTCGATGGAGGATTTCCTGCCGCTCGCCGCCGCCGCCGCGCGGGTGATCAACGAGCAGACGGGTCTCGAGGTCGCGCAGGTCGTTCCGGTGAAGCGCATCCCGAAGACCACGAGCGGCAAGATCCAGCGGCACCTGCTCGAGGAGAGCTACCTCGAGGGCGAGTTCGACGCCGAGATCGAGGCGCTCTCGGCGCTGCGCGCGGCGCGGCGCGGCCCGCAGTCGGCCTCGCACTCGCAGATCGAGGAGAAGCTGCGCACGATCTGCGACGCGGCGCTCGGAGGCAAGCGCATCGACGTGCACGACAACCTGTTCGAGCTCGGCGCGAGCTCGCTCAAGCTGATCGAGATCCACGAGCAGATCGACCGGGAGTACCCCGGACAGGTGGACCTCACCGAGCTCTTCGACTATCCGACGATCGCCGAGCTGGCGCGGCACCTCACGAGCAAGCTCGCCGCATAGGGCGGTGCGCCGCGCGGGAGCGCATCTGCGGCGTTGCGGCCGGGGCTATCTCGCAATGCGATCGGAGGCGGAGAACTGCAGCCGCATCGACAGGTCGACCGCCCGCACGTGCTTGGTGAGCCCGCCCACCGAGACGAAATCCACCCCGGTCTCGGCGATCGCCCGCACGGTCTCGAGGCTCACGCTCCCGGAGGCCTCGAGCGCCACTTTCCGCCCCCGGGAGCGGTTGAGCGCCACCGCGGCGGCGAGATCCGCGAGGCTGAAGTCATCGAGGAGCACGAAGTCGGGAGCGGCCGGGAGCGCCTCCTCGAGCTCGGCGAGGGATTCGACCTCGACCTCGACTTGAAGCGCCGCGGCCAGGGTGCGCGCCGCGGCGACCGCCGCGGCGATCGAGCCGGCGGCGACGATGTGATTCTCCTTGATGAGCACCCGGTCGTAGAGGCCGAGCCGGTGGTTCTGCGCCCCGCCGCAGCGCACGGCGTACTTCTGCGCGCTGCGCAGTCCCGGGAGGGTCTTGCGCGTGTCGAGGACGGTGCACGAGGTGCCCGCCACGGCCTCGACGAACCGTCTCGCCTGCGTCGCGGTGGCCGAGAGCAGCTGCAGGAAATTGAGCGCGGTGCGCTCGCCGGTGAGGATCGGCCGCGCCCTTCCGGCGATCTCGAACAGCACCTCGGAGGGGCGGATGCGCTCGCCGTCGCGGGCGTGCCAGGCGAGGCGGATCCCGGGATCGAGCCGCCGAAAGGTCTCATCGACCCAGGCCTGCCCGCACAGCACCGCCTCCTCGCGGGTGATCACCCGGCCCCCGACGGTCTGCCGCTCGGGCACGAGCTGCGCGGTGACATCGCCGCTGCCCACGTCCTCGCGCAGCGCGGCGCCGACCTGCTCGCCGAGGTCGCAGGGGGGCGAGAGACCCGGACGGGAGGAGGAGGCGGACATGCGGGCAGAGGCTAGCATGGGCCCGGGGTTTGAACATTGCCGGGGCGGCCTCATAATCGCGGCGGTGTCCGAGGTAATTCCGCAGACGCCCGAGCGGCGCCCCCGCACTCCCTGCACGAAGGTCTGCTCGCTCGATCGGCAGGGATTCTGCGCGGGCTGCCTGCGAACCGGGGAGGAGATCGCCCGGTGGATGAGCATGAGCGCCGCCGAGCAGTGGCGGCTGATCGCCGAGCTCGAGCGGCGGCGCAAGCTGGCGCGCGGCGAGCCGGCGTCGGATCGGTGAGCGATGCCCGAGGCATGGCTCTTGTCGGCGCATGGCGCGCCACTTCTTCCGCGGGGCGGTGTCACCCCGCAGCACTCCGGCCGAGGGCCGCAACGAGGTAGTCGATGGACGTGGTCGAGAGAATCAAGGTCGAGCTCGGCTCGAGCCCGGTCGTGCTCTTCATGAAGGGCACGCCGGATTTCCCGCAGTGCGGCTTCTCGGCGCAGACGGTGGCGGCGCTGCGCGCGCTCGGCGCCGATTTCAAGTACGTGAACATCTTCGAGGAGCCGGAGATGCGCGAGGCGCTCAAGCGCTACTCGAACTGGCCGACCTACCCGCAGCTCTACGTGAAGGGCGAGCTGGTCGGCGGGTGCGACATCGCGCTCGAGATGTACCAGAGCGGCGAGCTGCGCCAGCTCCTCGCCGATGCCGGAGCGGTGAAGGCCTAGTCGGCTTCCGGATCCGCCGCCGGCTGGGCGAGCCAGCCGAGCGCGCGCGCGTGCGTCTGCGCCTCGAGGTAGCTCTCGCGCAGGCGGTTGCAGATGAGGCAGAAGACCTCCGCCGTGCGCTCGGCGTCGTACACCGCCGAGTGCGCGCGGCTCGGATCCCACTCGAGCCCGGCGACCGTCACCGCCTTGGCGAGCACCGTCTGCCCGAGCGCGGCGCCCGCGAGCGTCGCGGTGTCGAAGCAGGAGAAGGGGTGGAAGGGATTGCGCTTGACGTCGGCGCGCGCGATCGCGCTGTTGAGGAACGTCAGGTCGAACGCCGCGTTGTGGCCCACCAGGATGGCGCGCCGACATCCGTGGGCGCGCAGCGCGTGACGGATCTCCCGGAAGATCCTCTGCAGCGCATCGCGCTCGGGGAGCGCCGGCCGCAGCGGATGGAACGGATCGATGCCGGTCACCGAGAGCGCCGCCGGCTCGAGCTTCGCCCCCTCGAACGGGCGCACGTGGAAGCTGTGCGTCGCACCGCGGACCAGCACGCCGTCCGGGTCCATGTCGATGAGCACCGCCGCGATCTCGAGCAGCGCGTCGGTGGCCGCGTTGAAGCCGCCGGTCTCCACGTCCACGACCACCGGGAGAAAGCCGCGGAAGCGGTGCGCCATGAGGCCTGCGCCGGCGGCGCCGGTGAGAGGGGAGGCGGGCTCGCCGGTCGCGCTCATGAGCGCCCCGCGAGACGCCAGCCGACGGACTCCCCGGCCCGCAGCGGCACGATGTCGCCGTCGCCGTAGGGGTAGCGCGCCGGCACCTTCCAGGGCGACTTCTCGAGCGTGAGCCGTCCGG
>JAKAZP010000405.1 GCA_021815905.1 Pseudomonadota bacterium
GTACTCTTGATGTTGTTCGCTCTCGCTCGGAGCAGCCTGACGGTCGATGAACAGGAACTCCGTCCTGAGCAGGCCACAACCTTCGGCGCCGTTGCGCATGGCGGCACGCGCCTCGGCGAGTGAGCCAAGGTTGGCGAACAGGCCGATCCGCGCCCCGTCGGCGGTGCGACACTCGCGCTGCGCGGTCTCACGCTCGGCGAGCCTGCGTCGCGCCTCGAGCGCGAGCCGATCGCGAATCACCTGCAACCGCCCGGGCGGCGGATCGACCTGCAACACGCCCTCCTCCCCGTCGAGGATGAGCGCGGTGCCGTCTGCGATGCGCGCCAGCTCCGGTCCGAGAGCGGCGAGGGCCGGAATGCCCATCGCCGCCGCGAGAATCGCAACGTGCGAGGTGGCCCCGCCCGCCGCGAGCGCAATCCCGGCGAGCCTCGCGGGATCGAGCGCGAGAAGCTCCGAGGGCAGCAGCTCCTGCGCCAGCAGGATCGCCTCGGGTGGCAGATCCTCGGGGGGCGGCCGAGACCCGCCGGCGAGTGCGCCCAGCACCCGCTCCTCGAGATCGAGCAGGTCGTCGGCTCGCGCGGCCATGCGCGCGTCGGCGAGCGCACGCAGCGCATCGACGCTCGCGCGGATGGCCTGCCGCCACGCAGACGCAGCACTGGCCCCGCCCTCGATCAGGGATTGCGCACGCCTGCTCAACTCCGGGTCGTCGAGCAGCATGAGGTGCGCCTCGAGAATCTCGCGGGTGTCGCCTTCGGCCCAGCGCGCCGCCCGCTCGAGATGGGCACGGACCTGGGCACGAGCCCGTCCGAGCTCCGAGTTCTCGTGCGCCACCCCGGCACCGGCCTCACGAATTTCGATCTGCTGCCGCCTGAGCCAGCGCGCCTGTCCGAGCGCCACTCCCGGGCTCGCCGTGACTCCGCGCAGGAGCGGGCGCGTGACCGGGACCCGCTCGCCGGGAGGTGGCTCCATCCGCCGTGAAGAGTGCACGGCATGCGCTCTGCGGGCGTGCTCCGCGCCCGTGCCCTGCGCGGGCGCGGAGCGCTGGTGGGAAGCGCGCAGCACGCTCTCGATGGCCGCGATGGCCGCGAGCGCCGCCGGACCCGCGGCACGGATCTCGACCTCATCGCCGTAGCGGACGCCGAGAGCCATCAGGGCAACGGTGCTGCGCGCGTCCGCCTCGCGGCCGCGCGCCGAGAGGCTCACCTGCGCATCGAGCGGCCTCAGCACGCTCGACAGGTGGGCGGCCGGACGCGCATGGATGCCGTGCGGCAGACTGATCCGCACCCGCCGGCTGCGGGCGGCGGCCGCCTCCGAGGCGGCGCTCGAATCCCGGGTGGCGGACGGTGACGGCATCGGGAGGCACTGCGGGATCGCGGTCAGCGTCATGAGCGGATCGCCCACCTCGACGGCGTGCCCCACGGTGCGCTCGAGCACGCGGAACTCACCGGCCTCCACGAGCAGGACCGGCGTCAGCAGGCTCTTCGCCCGGCGCGCGACCAGGTCCATGTCGAACGTGATCAGCGGCTCACCCGCGCGCACGCGATCTCCCGGCCTGACGTGCGCCTCGAAGCCTTCGCCCGCGAGCGCGACCGTATCGATGCCGATGTGCATCAGGATCTGGGCTCCGCACGCCGCACGCAGGGTCACGGCGTGTCGCGTCCCGGGTATCGAGATCACGTGCGCGTCGCACACGGCATGCAAGGTGCGACCCGTGGGATCGATCGCCACGCCATCGCCCAGCATTCGGCCCGCGAACACCGGATCCGGAGCCTCATCGAGGGCGGCGCTCCAACCCGAAAGCGGAGCGAGAAGAACGAGCGAAGTCACATCCATGCTCCCGGGCCCGCAGCGGTCGTCAGCGCTCGGCATGCCGCCGGGGAGCCGAGCGCCCGAGGTGCGCGGTGAGCGCATCGAGCAGGCTGTTCTCCCGGTCATCCTCGCCCAACACCCAGATCATCACTCCGCGCAGCCCCTCGCGGCGCGCGAAATCGGCCTTGATGGCGAGCGAATCGGCGTCGTCATAGGTGAGGAAGATATGCCGCGTGGCGTTGAAGAGCCAGGGGGCCTGGGCCGTGGCGCTCCAATGTCGGACCCAGCTCGGATCGGTGAGCAGCCGCCGCTCGATGATCTTCCAGGGAGTCTCGGGGAAGCCCTGGGCGTACTTCGAGTAAAGTCCCGCGTCCCTCCCCGAGACTCCGATGAAGCCGCGCCCGTAGAAGGCCACGCCCAGCATGATCTTGCGCGCCGGAACTCCGTGGGCCTCGTAGTAGCGCACCGCGCCCGTCAGGTTGTCGCGCGTGCGCTCGGGCTCGGGCGCCGAATCGTGCGGATCGGCATCGAGGGGTGAATTGAAGCCGCTCACGGGGCTGAAGACGGTGTTCATGTCATAGGTCATGACATTGAACCAGTCGAGGTACGGCACGAGCGCCGCCAGGTCGTAACTGTCGCTCACCGAATAGGCACCGCCTTTCTGCCAGGTGCCGGCGGGAGTCGCCATGGTGAGGAGAAACCTCCGATGCAACTTCCTGCCGAGCGCATCGAGCCGCTGCCGCAGCAGGCGCGCGAGCGCCGTGACATCCGCCCGGTCCTGCGGCCGGGAGCGGCTCATGCCGCCGCGCACGGGGAACTCCCAATCGATATCGAGCCCATCGAAGCGCTGGCGCACGAGGAACATCCGGATGCAGCTCGAGGCGAATCTCGCCCGCGAGGCCGCGGTGAGCGCGAGATCGGAGTACTGTGGCGCGGCATCCCAGCCGCCGATCGAGACCAGCAGCTTGAGGCCCGGATGCCGCCGCCTCAGGGCGCGCAGCCCGGCGAAGGCGCGGAGCTGCACATTCGTCGGCGGCGTGCAGACGTTGCCGCCGTCCGGCTCGGCGAAGGCATAGATGATGTCGTCGATCTTCGAGGCAGGGATGGCCCGGACCGGCATGCCGCCGTCGTAGTACGCGGCGACCCGCGGCCCGGGCGCGTTGGTCGCGCTCGCGACCGCGCCGAGACCGAGCAGAAAGCCGGCGAGCCATCTTGGCCTCCGAGTTCGGCCGCGAAGAAACCCGGAACTCATGAGAGACACACCTCCGTGCAATCGCAGCCGCGGCTCGAGCCTCCGGATCCGCCCG
>JAKAZP010000406.1 GCA_021815905.1 Pseudomonadota bacterium
GATCCGGCTGCCGAGCATCTTCGACCAGTTGTAGACCGAGCCCGCGATGGGGTACTTGGCGGCCAGCTCCATGAAGCACAGCGCCACGGTCAGCTGACCGACGAGCACCATCGGCCATGACCAGAGATAGGCGGCCCCGGCGGTGCCGAAGCCGAAGTAAAACAGCTGGAACGTGCCGGTGAGAATCGAGATGTAACTCACGCCGGCGGCGAAGCTGCCGAATGCTCCGATGCTGCGGGCCAGCGACTCCTTGTAGCCGAAGTGCTCCATGCCGCTGTCCGCCCCAGCGGATGCCTTGTTCTCAACCACGCTTTCGGTCCTCTCGGAAATGGGCCGCGCGGAAATTATACGGGCCGGGCGTGGCCGTAGTCAGCCTCGAGGGGGCGTGCCGGCAGGTACACCGGCATCCTCGATGCGCTTCGGTCGGTGATCGAGAGCCGGGTGCCGCGGCGAAGCGCGCGGCGGGGACCGGCGACGCCCACCATCCGCCCGCTGGACGCTTCTCGGCAAGTCCATGCCGCAAATCGATCAGTCTCCGGCCGGCCCGCCGGCCATACTTGCCGATGCGCCGCCCCGGCAAGCCACTTCGCATGGGAGTTCCCATGGACGAGCAGCACGCTCCACTCGCCCGCTCGCGCCGCCCGAGCGGCCGGGAGGCCAAGCGGGCCGCGCGCACCGCGCGCAGCCACGCGTCCGTTCCCTTCATCACGCGCAAGATACCCTGTTACGAGGTGATCGGCCCCGAGGGCCTGGAGCTCCTCGAGCACAACGCCGACACGATCCTCCAGGAGATCGGCATCGATTTCCGCGACGACCCCGAGGCCCTCGGCATCCTGCGCGCGGCCGGGGCCGAGGTGCGCGGGGAGCGCGTGCGCTTCGAGCGCGGCATGTGCCGCGGCATCGTCAGCCGCTCGGCCCCCCGGGAGTTCGTGCAGCACGCGCGCAATCCCGCGCGCAGCGTCGTGATCGGCGGCGGCCGCACCGTGTTCGCGCCGGCCTACGGCTCGCCCTTCATCCGCAGCCTCGAGGAGGGCAGGCGCTATGCGCGCATCGAGGACTTCCGCAACTTCGTGAAGCTCGCCTACATGGCGAACTCCCTGCACCACTCCGGCGGCACCATCTGCGAGCCCGTCGATCTGCCGGTCAATAAACGGCATCTCGACATGGTGTACAGCCACATGAAGCTGAGCGACAAGCCCTACATGGGCTCGGTCACCCATGCCGAGCGCGCGCAGGACACCGTCGAGATGACGCGGATTCTCTTCGGCGACGATTATCTCGATCCGCAGACCGGGAAGCCGAAGACCTTCGTCATCAGCCTGATCAACGCCAACTCCCCGATGACCTGGGATGCGACCATGATCGGCGCGCTCAAGACCTACGCCCGCGCCAATCAGGCGACGATCGTCACTCCGTTCATCCTCGCCGGGGCCATGTCGCCGGTCACGGTCGCCGGTACCGTGGCGCAGACGCTCGCCGAAGCGCTCGCCGGAATGACGCTCGCCCAGCTCGTGAATCCCGGCGCCCCGGTCGTTCTCGGCAGCTTCGCCTCCTCGCTCTCGATGCAATCGGGCGCGCCGACTTTCGGCACTCCCGAGCCCGCGCTGGTGCTTTACGTGATGGCCGCTCTCGCCCGGCGCCTCGGCGTGCCGTTCCGCTCGGGAGGCGCGCTCTGCGCCTCGAAGATCCCCGACGCGCAGGCGGCCTTCGAGTCCGCCAACACCCTGCTGCCGACCTGTCTTGCCGGGGTCAACTTCGTGCTGCACACGGCGGGCTGGCTCGAGGGCGGCCTCACCATGGGCTACGAGAAGTTCGCCATGGACGCCGACCAGGCGGGCATGATGCATACGCTCCTCGAGGGGGTCGACTTGAGCGAGAACGGTCAGGCGCTCGCAGCCATCCGCGAGGTCGGGCCGGGCAAGCACTTTCTCGGCTGCGCGCACACCCAGGCGAACTTCGAGACCGCCTTCTACCGCTCCCCGCTCGCCGACAACAACAGCTTCGAGCAGTGGGAGGCCGAAGGCTCCTCCGACATGGCGAGGCGCGCCAACGCGCTCTGGAAGAAGCAGCTCGCCGAGTACGTCGAGCCGCCGCTCGATCCGGCGGTCGATGAGGCGCTGCTCGATTACATGAAGCGCCGCAAGGCGGCCTTTCCGGACTCGAACGTATGAGCTCGACCCTCCCGAAGGCCGCCGCCCCGGGCCGGGCGCAGAAGTCATCGGACGAGGCGGTCTCCGGCGCGCCCGAGCCGCCGCTCTACACGCTCACCACTTCCTGCCCGGACAGCACCGGGATCGTCGCGGCCATCGCCGGCTTCCTCGCCGGGGGCCATGCGACCATCACCGAGGCGCAGCATCACAACGACCCGCACACGCGGACCTCGTTCATGCGCACCATGTTCCACGACGACGGCCGGGGCATGCCGGCGCTCGAGGCGCTCGACCGGCGATTCGAGGAGGAAGTCGGGCGCCGCTTCGGCATGACCTGGCATTTTCACGCGGTGCAGCGGCGCTGCAGGGTGCTGGTCGCGGTGTCGCGCCAGGGACACTGCCTCAACAGCATTCTGCATCGCTTCAGCACCGGCACCCTGCCGATCCAGGTGGTCGGGGTCGTGTCCAACCATCAGGACATGCGCAGTCTCGCGGAGTGGCACGGCATCCCGTACCACTACCTGCCCATCATCGACGGCCGCAAGAGCGAGCAGGAGCGGCGCCTGATCGAGCTGTTCGAGCGCGTGGAGGCGGAGCTGCTCGTGCTCGCGCGCTACATGCAGATCCTGACTCCCGAGGCGTGCCGGTATTTCGACGAGCGCGCGATCAACATCCATCACTCCTTCCTTCCCGGCTTCAAGGGCGCCAAGGCGTACCATCAGGCCCACGAGCGCGGCGTGAAGCTGATCGGCGCGACGGCGCACTACGTCACGACCGACCTCGACGAGGGGCCGATCATCGAGCAGGAGGTCGACCGGGTCGATCACACCCAGTCGCCCGAGGATCTGACGGTGGTCGGGAGCGAGCTCGAGACGGTGGTGCTCAACCGCGCAGTCAAATGGCACGCCGAGCGGCGCGTGTTCCGTAACGGCAGGAAGACGGTCGTTCTGAAGTAGGGGCTC
>JAKAZP010000011.1 GCA_021815905.1 Pseudomonadota bacterium
TCCGCCGCGGCTCGTCCGCGCCCGTTCGCCCTGCGGCCGCGACCGCGGCCTTCCGATCCCGGCTCGTGGGTTTGCATCAGGAAGCTCCAGAATGACGGATCGGGCGCGCGCGAGCGCGGCCCGCATCGGAAATACCTTGAGCCCCTGCCGGTCTCGCCGGCAAAGGCAGTCGATGGGTGCCGAGCGCACCGGTGGCCGGCCTGCCGGCGCTCGCGCCGACAGTCTGCTCCACGCTCACGGAAATCTCCCGCCGTCTGCGTGCGGATCCCGTGCGACTCGTGCCCCGTCGATCGATTCTAATTATACGGGCCGGTGCGGACCTTGGCGTCCGCCCGGCGCGGAAAGAACCATAGCGGAAAGCCAAGAACCAGGCAAAGACTTTGCGGCGGGTGAGGGCCGGCGGCGACACGAGCGCTTGCCGCTCCGCTCGATCCCGCGCATAGTGTACGCGGATGAGCTCCTGATTAAGTCGCATGCTCGAACCCCGTGGGTCGAGCCTGGGTGGGTCGATGAGCGGCTCTCAGCCAATGGGGCGCGGTGCGCCCAAGGATCATCGGACGGGTCGGCTATCGGTGGCTGCCCTGCGCAGCGCCGTTCCGGGGCGGACGTGGGGCGGAAAGGGCTGTGGAGCGCCGTGCGATTTCTGCCGCGTCACACTCGATTCCGCCGAGGTGGAGTACGAAGTCGAGGTCGAGCTCGACGGGCGGTCCCAGCTCCTTCACTTCCATCCCCGCTGCCACGACACCTGGGAGGCGAGCCTCACGCGCTCCGCGGACGACGCTCCGCCCTGAGGTGGCGCGCCCCCCGGAAGGGATCAACGCCTCCAGGCGATCACGCTCTGGCGCTGCTCGCCGAGCTTCTCGATGCCAAGGCGAAGCCTGTCCCCCGGCGCGAGGTAGATCGGATCGGGCTTGCGGCCCATGCCGACCCCGGGAGGCGTGCCCGTGGCGATGATGTCGCCGGGCTCGAGCGTCATGAAGCCGCTCACGTAGCTCACGAGCTTCGCGACGCCGAAAATCATGGTGCGCGTGTTGCCGCTCTGCATGCGCTCGCCGTTGACCTCGAGCCACATGTCGAGGCTCTGCACGTCGCCGACCTCCTCGCTCGTCACGAGCCAGGGACCCACGGGGCCGAAGGTGTCGCAGCCCTTGCCCTTGTCCCAGGTTCCACCGCGCTCCATCTGAAACTCGCGCTCCGAGATGTCGTTGACTACGACGTAGCCGGCGACGTGCCCGAGCGCCCGAGGCTCCTCGACGTAGCGGGCGGTGCTGCCGATCACCACGCCGAGCTCCACTTCCCAATCGGTTTTCTTCGAGCCCTTCGGCAGCATCACCTCGTCGTGGGGACCCTGCAGGCAGCTCACGGCCTTGCTGAAGATGACCGGCTCGCCCGGAACCGGCAGGTTGGCCTCCGCCGCGTGATCGGCGAAATTCAGTCCGATGGCGATGAACTTGCGCGTGCCGGCAAAGGGGACACCGAGGCGCGGGTGGCCCGGCACCGCGGGCAGACTCGCAGGATCGATGGACGCGAGCCGCGCGAGCGCCGCCGGTGAGAGCTGCTGCGGGCCGAGATCGGGAATCCTGCCCGTGAGCGAGCGCAGCCGGCCGTGCGCATCGAGCAGCCCCGGTTGTTCGTGACCGGCGGGTCCATAGCGCACGAGCTTCATTGGACACATGATGGCCAAAGCCCCGCGCCAACGCCAGTCATGCCCCTGTGCTAAGCTTTCGCGGCCCCGACTACCGAACATTGAATCAACAGGGGGATCTCACGTCAGACGACAGCATCCGCTCACCGCGGGCCGCGCGCGCCTTGGACGCTCATAGTCCGACAGGGCTCGAGCCGGTCACGGGCTCCGCCGCCATGGACGGGAGATTGCCCCTCGTCATCGGCGTGACCGGGCACCGTCACCTGCGAGACGCCGATCTCGCCGCCCTTCGCAGCCGGATCGGCGACCTGTTCGAGACGCTGCGACGGCGCTATCCGACCACGCCGCTGCGCATCATCACCTCGCTCGCGGAGGGGGCCGACCGCCTCGCCGCGGAGGTGGCGCTCGAAGGCGGCCACGAGCTGCTCATCCCCCTGCCGCTGCCGCCGCGGGAGTACGAGCGCGACTTCCCCGGGAGCGTCGCGGAATTTCGCGCGCTGCTCGCGCGCGCGCCGCCGCAGAACGTGTTCGTCATGCCCGCGGAGGACGGCACCGGCCGTGAGGGCGGCGTGCCGCAAGCGCAGCGGGAGCGGCGCTACCGGGAGGTGGGCCTCTTCATCGCCGAGCAGAGCCACCTCCTGCTCGCCTTGTGGGACGGAAAGCCGAGCGCCTCGAACGCCGGGACCGCCGCCGTGGTGCGCTTCAAGCTCGAGGGGACCGCCGGAAAGCTGGAAGCCGGGCTGCGCGCGCTCGATGCCGACGACAGCGGACCGGTGTATCACGTGCACACTCCGCGCGCGGGCGATGCCCCCGAGGCGGTGGGGCGCACCGAGTGGCTCTTTCCCCAGGAGGGCGAGGAGGAGCTGTTCGACACGATCTCCCGCCGGATCGAGCAATTCAACAGCGAACCGCTGCGCCGCACGCTCGCACCGCAACTGCGCGAGGCCGCCGCCTCGCTGGTCGCCGACATCGACACGCGCCCCGCGACCGAGCGCTCGCTCGCGATGTCGTTCGCCGCGGCGGATCTGCTCGCGCGACACTACCAGCGCCTCACCCGCATGGTGTTGCGATTCACGCTGGTGTTCGCCGCGCTGCTCGCGCTGGTGTTCGAGCTGTACTCGGAAATCATGCCCTGGCGGGGCCTGCCGGCCGGTTATCTCGCGATCTTCGCCTCGCTCACCGTGCTGCTGCTCTGGCAACGGCGCCGGGACGTGCAGGGCCGGTATCTCGACTATCGGGCGCTCGCCGAGGGACTGCGCGTGCAGTTCTACTGGCGCACCGCGGGGCTGCCCGACAGCGCCTCGGGCTCCTACCTGCGCAAACAGCTCGATGAGCTGCGTTGGATCCGGGAAGCGCTGCGCGGGGCCGCCTCGCTCCCGCATCCGAGCCAGTCCCAACCCGAAGTCGCGCTCGAGCATTGGGTGCAGGGGCAGTCCGTCTACTATGCCGACCGCGCGCACTCCCAGGGCCGGCGCCTGCATCTCTTCGAGCACGCCTCGCAGGCGTTCATGATCGGAGGCCTGACGGCCGCCGTGGCGCTGGTCGCGCTCTGGAACCGCAGCGGCGCCGCCCAGTCGCACTGGCACGCCTGGGTGGTCGTTCTCATGGGCTTCGCGCCGATCGGCGCCGCGCTCTGGGAGACCTACGCCGAGCGGCTCGGGCTGCGCACGCAGGTGAACCAGTACGCGCGCTTCGCGGGAATATTCCGCCGCGCCCAGAACTTCGCCGAGCAGCTCGAGCGCATCCTCGATCCGGCGGAGCGGCAATACGCGCTCACCGCGCTCTTGCGCGAGCTCGGACACGAGGCACTCATGGAAAACGGCGACTGGGTGCTGCTGCTGCGGGAGCGTCCGCTGGCGCTGCCGAAGGGCTGAGACCGGCGCTCGAGAAAGGTCCGCCGACCGACGCGCACCGCCTGCCAGGGGGGGTGTGCAGGACGGCGGCATCGGCCGGCGGGAGAAGAGCCTCGGAGAGCGGAGAGTCGATCGCCAGGGAGGGTGGCGACGCTGCCCGGGGCACGAGACATGGTGACGCGGCCGCGTGACAGGCTGATGACAGCCGGCGAAGCCGGGCGCACGGGCGAGGAAGAATCGATCGGCCCTCGGGCGAGCAGGCCCTCGGGCGAGCGGCCGCTCTCAGGCGGGAGCGCCCTCAGGCGACATCGGGCAGATGATCATGAACGGCCACGGCCCGCCAGGTCACCGTGCCGTCGGCGGCGCAGCTCATCGTCCCGATGAGCCCGAGCGAGCGCTCGACGATGCGAATGCGCTCGTAATCCTCCGCTTCGCTGCCCACACGCAGGAACGCGCCCTCGGGGTTCAGGATCACGATGCCGAAGCGCCGGTCGAGCGACACCGAGCGCGCGATGGATTTGGCCGTGAAGCAGTCGCGGCGCCCGGCGAGCTCCTGCACCGGGCCGTAGCGGTCGGCGAACACCGTGAAGCCCTGTTCCTCAGATCCGGTGGACATCCTTTGATCCTATGTACAACCGCGAGCGGCCGGCGCCGCTCCCTCTCTGACTTCCCCCGGCGAGCGGGCTCGGCGGGGGCGCAGCTACCGCCGGGTATTGGACCCGGGCGCGCGCTCGCAACCCATTGGGACAAACACCTATTCCGTGAGATACCGCGACGGGGCTCTCACTGCCGCGCCGGCCCCGGCCGGCTCGCCGAATGCGACATATTGCGCCGGCCGACCGAGCCCTTGCGCGATGCGCCGCGGGCGCGTCCCGGACCTCAGCCCTGCTCGCGTGCCGGGCCGTCGGCCTGCGACGTCCGCGCCTGCGCGCCGCGCGGTCGCGCGCGCCGGATGAAGTAGACGATCGAGACGAGCGCGAGCCAGGGAACGCCGCAGATCCAGGACACATCGAGGTTGCGATCGAGACCCATGGTGATGAGCACCGCCGCCAGCATGGCGAGGCCCGCGTACTGCATCCAGGGAAAGAGCGGCATCCGCACCGGCAGCGCCTCGCCGCGGTGTCGCCGGCGAAAGGCGAGGTGACTCAGGAGAATGATCATCCACACGAGGATGGCGGCGAACAGCGAGATGCCGAGCAGGTCGGCATAGGCATCCGGTGTCAGGACGGAGACGGCCGCGGCGACGAGCACGCAGGCTCCCGAGACCACGATCGCGATCACGGGGCTGCCCTCCCGGCTCAGCCTCCCGAGCGCCTGCGGCGCGTGGCCGCCGCGGGACAGCGAGAACAGCATGCGCGAGCAGAGATAGATGTCCGTGTTCATGCTCGAGATCGCCGCGCTCAGCACCACGAAGTTCATGAGGCCGGCCGCGTCGCGGATGCCCGAGTGCTGGAATACCGTGACGAAAGGGCTCTGCGCGACGACCTTGACGCCCGTCTCGGTCCAGGGGATCAGGGTGACGATGATCGCGATGGCGAGCACGTAAAACAGGAACAGCCGCAGGATCATCATCCGCAGCGCGGACGGGATCGCCTCGCCGGGATTGCGGGTTTCTCCGGCGGTGACGGCGATGACCTCGATGCCGTAGAAGGAGAAGATCCCGACGGTCACGGCCATCCAGAGTCCCCCCACTCCCTTCGGCAGGAATCCACCGGGGAGCCCCGTGAGATAGTGCAAGCCGACGGCGGGACGGCCGATTCCGGCGATGCTGGAGACCCCGAGGATGATGAACGCCACGATCGCCACCACCTTGACGAGTGCCAGCGCGGATTCCACCGTGCCGAAGCTGCGGACCGCGCGGGAGTTGAAATACAGCATCACGATGCAGAAGCCGAGCGACCACATCCACGCCGGCGCGCCCGGGAACCAGTACTGCATGTAAAGCCCCGCGGCCACCGATTCGCCGCCGACGGCGATCACCTGCGCGATCCAGTAGGTGTAGCGCACCACGAAGCCGGCCCAGGGATTGAGATAGGTCTCCGCGTAGGTGCCGAACGAGCCCGCGGTCGGGTGCACGACCGCCATCTCCGAGAGGCTGAAGATCATGACCAGCGCGATGAACCCGGCGAGCGCGTAGCTCACGATGACCGCGGGGCCGGCGTAGCCCACCGCGAGCCCGCTGCCCATGAAGAGTCCCGTGCCGATGGCGCCGCCGAGCCCGATCATCCCGATCTGAGCCTTGCCGAGGCTGCGCCGCAGTCCGTTTTCCGGCTGGCTCGCGGACGAAGGACCGCTGCGGGCGCCGTCGCTCACGGGCCGCCGCCCAAGACGCTTCGCAGCCGCGCGAGCTCGCCATGGCGCGTGCCGGCGTCGGGCCGGACCGCCGCGACCCGCAGGTCCCGCAGCATCTCGAGCGAGCGCAGGAGCGAGGACAGCGGCGGCCCGCTCGCGGTGAGTCCCTCGAGAGCCTGCGCGGGCAGCGCGTCGGAGGGCTGCTCGATGAACCGTCTCACGAGCTGGTCGTGGTGTTGGATCGCCGCCCGTCCGAAGAGATCGCAGACCTCGAGATAGGCGCGCGCATTGCGTTGAAACCAGTCCCGCGGGCCGTGCCCCTCATCGAGCAACGCGAGCAGCTCATCGAGCAGACTCACGTGCGTCATGCAGTCCCTGAGCCGCGCCTGATCGCAGGGCAGCATGAACGGCATCTTGTCGGCCAGCAGCTGCGCGTAGTACGGGTCGTTGGCGCGGCACAGCCCGAGCAGGAGGTCGAGCTCGTTGATTCCGGAGAAATCCCCCGCGTTGGCGCCGCGGTACTCCTGGCGCCCGACCCGGTACGGCTTGTAGTAAGGACGCACGCAGTAGAAGAACCTCGCGACGTCGAGTTGCTCGAACAGGCGCGCATTGGCGGCGATGACCTCCTCGAGCGCGCGCTTCGCGCTCGCAAAGAGCACATCGGCCACCGGGCTCGACACGCCGAGGTGCACGATGCGCGCGAGCGCGTCGGCGGCGGTCTGCATGGAGAGAATCCCGCGGGTATTCTCGTCGATGAACAGAGACTCGTCCGCGAGCGAGGTGAAGCTCTTGCGCACGCCGGCGACGGCGCGGTTGTGCGTGGCGAGGTGGCTGGTGGCGAAGCGCGGCGCCATGCCGAGGGATACGCCGACGTGCAGCGCGAGCGCCGAGGCCTCCGGGAACGGGGACCGGTCCTCGCGCGCGGGATTGGTGAGCTCGTGGCGCCTGAGCGCCGCGAGGTAGAGCCCCACGTTCCCGAGCACGCCGAAGCCGCTGTCGAAACCATCCCCCGTGTTGCCCTCCGCGAGCAGCTCGTGCACGTAGGCGCTGCCCTGCTCGCGCAGTTGGACCTTGACCGCATCCCCGCAGCCTGCGACGCGCATGCGGTCGGTCTGCGCGAAGTAGAGATTCTCGAGCTCGGTGTTCATCTCGACGAACGCGGTGCGGATCCAGCGATCGAACCGCTCCACCCTGATGCTCATCCGCACGTCCGATCCCTCCGGCCGCTCAGGCGTGGGCTCTCTGGGGCGCGCCCCGGGGAGCCGGCGCAGCTTGCAGCGTCGCGAGCTGCGCGGCGAGCGCCTGGCCGTCCTCGTCCGCGAGCGCGGCCTCCTGCAGCCGGGCGAGCATCGCGGCGCCGTCGGGCCGGCCCTCGAGCCTCGGAATCTGCGCGACGAGCGTCGTGAAGCTTCGCCAGCCCCGCTCGTGCGTCTCGCCGTAGCCCTTGATCAGGCGTTGGGCGCGCGCGAGCTCCACGGCGAGCCCCTGGTCGCTCGCGGCGAGCTGCTCGATGCGAGCGAGCCACGCCTCGATCCGGGCGTTCTCCTCACGGTAGCGCAGGGTGCCTCGGCGCCAGCGCCGCAGTCCCCCCACCGCCTTCAGGAGCACGAAGCCGCTGACGGTGCTGCTGCGGATGCGCCTGCCGCCCGTGAAGCGCGCGACGAGGCGGCACGCGCGCGGGGAGCGCAGCACCCACGCGCCGAGGGATGCGGGCAGCGTTGCGGCGATCTCCGCCACGCGGGGCTTCATGAACTCCGTGACGCCGAAGAGCTGATCGGGTTCGGCGCGAATCTCCGCACGCACCCGCGCGAATCGGGCCGGACGGGTCTTCAGGTCCGCGACGCGGATGGTGTCCTCGAAAGTCATCCAGAGCGCAAGGCCGCGGGCGACCGCCTCGGTGAGCGTACGATCGCCCCCGCCCCCGCCCCCGCCGCCGGTCCGGGACTCATCGAGCGCCGCGATCCGCTCGAGCCGCGTGAGATAGAGCGCCGCGTAGGCCGGATCCTGGTAGTCGAGCGCGCGGCGCGCTCCCTCGAGCGCGAGCGCCTGCGCGCCTTGGGGCAGCCGGTGCACCCGATCGAGGAGCGGCTGCAGAGCGCTCGAGCGTGCCCGCAGCGGTATGTCATTGCCGGTGGCCGCGGCCGGTGCGCCGCCATCGCCGCGCTGCGCCCGCTCGCACGCCTCGGCGAACGCCGCGAGGTTGGTGGCGACCGCGATTCCGCTGCGGCGGATCGCCGCCTCGAACGCCTCCCTGCCGAAGGGCAGCACGCCGGCACCGCAGATCGCCCCGAGGAGCACGGAGCTGATGACGCTCTGCTGTCGCTCGGCCACCGCCTCCATGTCGAAGAGCACGAGCTTGCGCGCCTGCGCGCGCAGGAGCGCCACGATGTCATCCGCGCTCGCCATGCCCTGCCCCATCGCGCTCTTCTCCGCGATGACGTACGAGCGGTGCGATGAGGCGATCAGCGTCGTCCGCTCGGGAGTCACGAGTCCGCGCTGCACCGACCGGCCCGCCTCGATGAGCTCGGAGGCGACCACGCAGTCCACGTCGCCGGGGACCGGCATGAGCGCCATGACCGGCTCGCGGCCGGCGCGCTCGGCCTCGGCGCGCGGAAAGAGCTCGAGGTAGTAGAGCGTCGCCCCGGTGCGCTGCGCGACACCGGGAACGGAGGTCGACTGCGCGAGATGGCCCTCGGCTTCGGCGATCCCGATGAGCCAGTCCGCGAGCACGCCGCCCCCCTGGCCGCCGAGCGCGGCGATGCACAGTCTGATCGGCCGCGCGCTCACAGCGCGTACCGCAGCCGCCTGCGCTCGCTGCGCCGCTGCAGGGCGCCGATCACGGCGGCACGGACCCGGGCGAGCAGGCGGTCCCGGCGCGAGGGGTTGTAGATGAGATCGGCACGGTAGAAGGACGGGCAGAGCACGGCGGCATGCGCCACCTCGCCGCACACTCCGCAACCGACACAACTGTTGTCCACGTGGGCCACCGGATCGGTGCGCAGCGGATCGGGGCTCTTGCGGATCGTGAGCGATGGACAGCCGGAGAGCCGGATGCAGGAGTGATCACCCGTGCAGGTGTCGGCGTCGACGCCGAAGCGCTCGCGCACCACGCGCCGGCCCTCCGCGATCGCCTGCCGCATCAGTGGGCGCACGCGCCGCTGGCGATTGAGCTGGCACTCGCCCTCGACGACGACCACCTTCGGGCCGCGGAAGGAGCTCGTCAGGGCCTCGCGCATGACCGCAAGCGTCTGGCGCATGTCGTAGGTGCGGGTCTGACGCACCCACTTGACGCCCACGCCCCGGACCGCGTCGGCGATCGAGTTGTTCCCCTGGCGGCGGGCGCTGGCGGCGCGCGAGGACGGGATGTCCTGACCGCCCGTGGCCGCCGAGTAGTTGTTGTCGATGATGACGGTCACGTCATCGTGCCGGTTGAACACCGCGTTGCCGATGCCGCTGGTCAGGCCGTTGTGCCAGAACCCGCCATCGCCCATGACGGCCACCGCGCGCCGGCCGCCCGCGGCTTGAAACGCCGAGGCGCCGGCCGCGCCGAGGCCGTAGCCCATGATGCTGTTGCCCATGTTGAACGGCGGCAGGGTCGCGAAGGAGTGACAGCCGATGTCCGCGCTGATGTGCAGCGCGCCGATCTCGCGCTGCAGAAGCTTCATGGCCGCGAAGAACGGCCGCTCCGGACAGCCGGTGCAGAGGCCCGACGGCCGCGGCGGCACGAGCGCGGCCAGGCGCTCGGCCGGCACGAGCGGCACTTCCTTCGCCCTGGCGAACCCGGCCTTCCCCGAGCGCAGCGCGGGTGCGCAGCGCTCGATGAACTCGGCGATGCCCTTGCGCAGCGCGTCGACCGTGTACTCGCCGCCCATCGGCAGGACGTCCTTGCCGAACAGGCGCGTCCCGAGCTCGTGCCTGCGCAGGATCTGACTCGCCGCCTGCTCGATGAACTCCGGCTGCCCTTCCTCGACGATCAGCACCGCCCGCTTGCCGCGGCAGAACCCCACCCACTCCTCGGGCACGAGCGGATAGGTGACATTGAGCACGTAGAGCGGCAGCCGGCTCCGTCCGTAGGGGTCGGCGCACTCGAGCAGCTCTAGCGCGCGCAGCACGCTGTTGTAGAGCCCCCCCTGCAGCACGATACCGAGCTCGCCCGCCTCCCCCTCGATGAGGTCGTTCATGCGCCGCTCGGCGACGAAGCGCACCCCCGCAGGGAAGCGCCGCTCGATCTTCTCGCGCTCCTGCAGATAGGTGGAGGGCGGCAGAATGATGCGCCCGTAGTCCCTCGAGGGCGACGCGAGCGCGTCGGCGGCCGAGAACTTCGGCCGCTGATTGTCCTGGGCGATGAATCGGCCGTACACGTGGCAGGCGCGGATGCGCAGCATCAGCATGACGGGCGTCTGACTCGCTTCCGAGAGCTCGAACCCCTGCTCCACCGCGCGCACGATCTCCGGCAGGTGCGGCCGTGGATCGAGCAGCCACATCTGCGACTTCATGGCAAAGGCGTGCGTGCGCTCCTGCATGATGCTCGCGCCCTCGCCGTAGTCCTCCCCGAGGACGATGAGCGCCCCGCCCTTGACCCCGGCCGAGGCGAGGTTGGCGAGCGCATCGGAAGCGACGTTCGTGCCGACCGTGGACTTCCAGGTCACCGCTCCCCGCAGCGGATAGTTGATGGAAGCCGCGAGCATCGCCGCGGCGGTGGCCTCGGAGGCGCTCGCCTCGAAGTGCACTCCGAGCTCGCTCAGGATGTCCTCGGCGTCGGCCAGCACGTCCATCAGGTGGGAGATGGGCGCGCCCTGATAGCCGCCCACATAGGCGACGCCCGACTGCAACAGCGCCTTGGTGACGGCGAGAATGCCCTCGCCGCGGAATTCCGCGCCGGCGCCGAGCCGCAGGGACTTCACTTCCTTGGCAAAGGATCGCTCGGCCATGACGCTGCTCCGACCGTCTCCCCGCGGTCAGGTGGGCACGAGCGCCAGCACCCGCAGCGGACTTCCCGAGCCGTTGACGATCTTCAGCGGCGGGGCGATCACCACCGCGCCCACGGGCGGGAGCTGGTCGAGGTTGGTGAGGCTCGCGAGTCCGAAGCGGTTCGAGCCGTGCATGATGGTGTGACAGGGGAACATGGGCTCGAAGGTCGGCGCCTGACCGGCATCCGTGCCGACCGTCTCGACGCCGACGCCGAGGATGTCCCGCTCGCGCGCGAGGAACGGCACGCACTGCGGGTGAAAGCCCGGGGTGTGCGCGCCGTCGGCGCCGATGTTGAGGAACTCCTTCGGCGCCTTGCGCTTCGACCAGTCGGTCCGCACCAGCACCCAGGCGTGCGGCGGGATGCGCCCGTAGCGGCGCTCCCAGTCCTCGACGATCGACTGCGTGAGCAGGAAGTCGGCGTTCGACCCCGCCTGGCGCGAGACGTCGATGACACAGGCGGGACCGATGAAGCGGTCGACCGGGATGTTGTGGGTCGCATTCCGCGGGTGGTCCTTGCCCGTCACCCAGTGCACCGGCGCATCGAAGTGCGTACCGGTGTGCTCGCCGCACTCGATGTTGTTCCAGTACCAGGCCGGTCCGCGCTCGTCGTAGCGGGAGATCTCCTCGAGCGCGAACGGCTTCGAGGGCGCGAACTGCGGCGGCAGCTGGATCGTGGGCGTCGCCGGCTCGAGCGGCACGGTGAGATCGACGACTCGGATCGCCCCTCCCACGATGGCGCCCGCGAGCTGGGCGAGGATCTCGTTCGGGGCGGCGCTGGACGTTGGGCTCATGTGCGGCTCTCCGGACGCTGATATACTTGACACCTGAAGTATCTCGGAATATAACACAGCCCCGATGCGGGCGATACTGAAATGAGGACGCGGGCGCGATGAAGCGCATCGTCTGCCTGGGGGGCGGCCCGGCCGGTCTTTACACGGCCATCCTGCTGCGCAGCGCGCTGCCGCGGACCGCGGTCGAGGTCTACGAGCGCAACCGGCCCGACGATACCTTCGGCTGGGGCGTCGTGTTCTCCGATCAGACGCTCGAGAACTTCCGCACCGCGGATGCGCGCTCGCACCTGGCCATCACCTCGAGCTTCCATCACTGGGACGACATCGCCGTCCACTTTGGCGGACGGCGGCTCGTGAGCTCCGGCCACGGCTTCTGCGGCATCGGGCGCAAGACGCTGCTCGCGCTGCTGCAGGAGCGCGCCACGGAGCTCGGCGCGCGGCTCACCTTCGAGCGGGAAGTGGACTCGGAAGCGCCGTTCGCGGACGCCGATCTGATCGTCGCGGCCGACGGCGTCAACAGCAGGACTCGCGAGCGCCATGCGCCCATCTTCGAGCCCGACATCGATCGGCGCAAGTGCCGCTACATCTGGCTCGGGACCACCCAGACCTTCGGCGCCTTCACCTTCGCATTCGAGCGCACCGAGCACGGCTGGTTTCAGATGCACGCCTACCAGTTCAGCCGGGATCTCTCGACGGTGATCGTCGAGACGCGCGAGGAGACCTGGACGGCGCACGGGCTCGATCGGGCCGAGGTCGGGCAGTCGATCGCGTTCTGCGAGCGGCTGTTCGCGCGCTACCTCGACGGGCACCGGCTGCAAAGCAACGCCGGTCACCTGCGAGGCTCCGCGTGGCTCAATTTCCTGCGTGTCCGGTGCCGGCGCTGGCATGACGGCCGGACGGTCCTCATCGGCGATGCGGCGCACACCGCGCACTTCTCCATCGGCTCGGGCACGAAGCTCGCCATGGAGGACGCCATCGCGCTCACCCGCCACCTGGCCGCGGGCTCGGATCTCGAGAGCGCCCTCGGCGGGTACTGCGCGGAGCGCAGCCTCGAGGTGCTGAAGCTCCAGAGCGCGGCGCGCAATCGCACCGAATGGTTCGAGAACGTCGCCCGTCACGCGCATCTGCCGCCCGAGCAGTTCGCCTACAGCCTGCTCACGGGCAGCCAGCGCATCGGGCACGAGAATCTCACGCTGCGGGATTCGAAGTTCGTGCATGACTACGAGCGCTGGCTCGCGCGGCGCCAGCACCTCGACCAGGCGCGGCCGCCCATGTTCCTGCCCTTCAGGCTGCGCTCTCTCGAGCTCGCCAACCGCGTCGTCGTCTCGCCCATGGCGCAGTACTGCGCGAGCGAGGGGGTGCCGGACGACTGGCACCTCGTGCACTACGGCCATCGAGCGATGGGGGGCGCTGGGCTCCTCTGCACCGAGATGACCTGCGTCACGCCCGAGGGACGCATCACGCCCGGCTGCACCGGGCTCTGGAACGAGACCCAGCGGGATGCCTGGCGGCGGATCGTGGAGTTCGTCCACGGGCGCACACCGGCGAAGTTCTGCCTGCAGCTCGGCCACTCCGGCCGCAAAGGCTCGACGCAGCTCGGCTGGGAGGAGATGGATCACCCGCTCGCCTCCGGCAACTGGCCGCTGCTCGCGCCCTCGCCACTGCCGTACCTGCCCGGAGTGAGCCAGGTCCCGGCGCAGATGACCCGCGCGCAGATGGGCGAGGTGAGGGCGCAATTCGTGCGTGCGGCGCGCCTCGGCCTCGAGGCGGGTTTCGACATGCTCGAGCTGCACATGGCCCACGGCTATCTGCTTGCCTCGTTCCTCTCCCCGCTCAGCAATCGCCGCGGCGACGAGTACGGGGGCGAAGTCGGCGGGCGTCTGCGATTTCCGCTCGAGGTGCTCGAGGCCGTCCGCGCCGAGATGCCCGAGGGGATGCCGCTTTCGGTGCGCATCTCGGCGACCGACTGGGCCGAAGGCGGGCTCTCGGAAGAGGATCTGTTCGCGATCGCCCGAGCCTTCCGCGACGCCGGCGCCGATCTCATCGACGTCTCCACCGGACAGACGGTGCCCACCCAGCAGCCGCTCTACGGCCGGATGTGGCAGACCCCCTTCGCCGACAAGGTCCGCAACGAGATCGGCATCGCCACCATGGCGGTCGGCAACATCTACGAGCCCGACCACGTCAACACCATCATCGCCGCGGGCCGCGCGGACCTCTGCGCCATCGCCCGTCCCCATCTCGCCAACCCGGCCTGGACCCTGGAAGCGGCCGCCCGCCAGGGCTATCGGGCGCAGTGGTGGCCCAAGCAGTACCTCTCGGGCAAGTCGCAGCTCGAGCGCAATTTCGAGCGCGCCGCGATGACGGCGGCCGGCGGTACCGCTGCCGGGGGTGCGGCCGCGGCCGGTACGGCTGCGGCCCCTGCGAGAGCGGTCCGTGAGTGAGCCCGGCCCCCTCGCCGGCCGGCATGCGCTCGTGACCGGGGCGAGCCGCGGGATTGGCGCGGCGCTCGCCGCGGCGCTCGCCGCCGACGGCGCACGCGTGTCCCTGCTCGCGCGCGATGCCGGGCAACTCGAGCGGCTCGCGGGGGAGCTCGGCGGCCCCGGGCGTGCGCTCGCGGTCGCCGCCGACGTCACCGATGCCGAGGCCGTCGGCACGGCCTTCGAGCACGCCCGCCGCCGATTCGGTCCCGTGCACATCCTCATCAACAACGCCGGCCAGGCGGCGAGCGCGCGCTTCACCGATACCGACGAGGCGCTCTGGAGCCGGATGCTCGCGGTCAACGTGACCGGCACCTACCTCTGCTCGCGCCAGGCGGCGCGCGACATGCTCGCGGCCGGATACGGGCGCATCGTGAACATCGCGAGCATCGCCGGTCTGCGGGGCGGGGCCTACATCGCCGCCTACGTCGCCTCCAAGCACGCGGTGATCGGCCTCACCCGCGCGCTCGCGCTCGAGTACGCCGCGCGCAACATCACGGTGAACGCGGTGTGCCCGGGTTACACGGACACGCAGATGACGAAGGAGGCCGTCGCCAACATCATGGAGAAGACCGGCCGCACCGGGCAGGAGGCGCTCGCGGCGCTGCTCGCGACCAACCCGCAGCGCCGTCTGATCGAGCCTGCGGAGGTGGTCAGCGCCGTGCTCTGGCTGTGTCGTCCCGGAACGCAGGGCGTGACCGGCCAGAGCATCGTGCTCGCCGGTGGAGAGGTGACCTGATGGCGAGAGGAAAGAGCGCGCTGAAGCACGCGGCGAGCGAGATCGATGCCGAGACGCGCGTGCACGACGACCATCACGTGTCGCTGCGGCTGTGGCTGCGGCTGTTCTCCTGCACGAATCAGGTCCAGACCCGCATCCGCCAGAAGCTGCAGTTGAACTTCAACACCACGCTGCCGCGCTTCGACCTCATGGCGCAGCTCGAGCGCGCGCCCGGGGGCCTGAAGATGAGCGAGCTGTCGCAGCGCCTCATGGTGACCGGCGGCAACGTCACCGGCATCACCGACGGACTCGAGAAGGAGGGCCTGGTGGTGCGCGAAGTCGATCCGGCGGATCGGCGCGTGTTCCGCGTCAAGCTCACGAGCGAAGGCGAGCGGCACTTCCGCCGCATGGCCGCGGCGCACGAGCAGTGGGTGATCGACCTCTTCGGCGCGCTCTCCTCGCGCCAGAAGAAGCTGCTGGTCGAGCTCCTCGGCGAGCTCAAGACACGAGTCGCGATCTTCACCGCCGAACGGACGGAATCGCCATGAGCGCCGCATCCACCTTCGACCCACGCTCCTACCGGCCGCGCCACCTCGCGTGGCGTCACGAAGGGCGCGTCGGGTTCGTCACGTTGAATCGCCCGGAACGCAAGAACCCCCTCACCTTCGAATCCTACGCGGAGCTGCGGGACCTCTTCCGCGCACTCGTCTCGGCGTCCGAGATTCGGGCCGTGGTCATCTCGGGAGCGGGAGGCAACTTCTGCTCGGGCGGAGACGTGCACGAGATCATCGGCCCGC
>JAKAZP010000407.1 GCA_021815905.1 Pseudomonadota bacterium
TGGCCCGATCAGGATTGAGCAAGGACACCCTGATCGACAGCCTGTTCGAGGAGGACTCCGAGCACCTCTCGGTGCTCATTCCGTTCGCGCTGCTCGCGCTCGGGCTCATCTGGCTGATCAGCGGATGGAGCCTGAGGTCCATCGCGCGCGCCTCGCGCGAGGCGGCACGCGTGGGACCTCTGCGCCCCGGCATGCGCATCTCCTCGACCGGGCTGCCGCGCGAGATCGAGCCGCTGGTCGAGGCCGTCAACGGCGCGCTCGAACGGCTCGCGCGCGCGTACTCGGCCGAGCGGCGGCTCACCGCCGATGCCGCGCACGAGCTCAGAACGCCCCTCGCGGTGCTGAATCTGCGCCTGCAGCGCGCGCGCCTGAGCGGCACCATCGACTGGCCGGCCATCGAGCGCGAGCTGACGCAGATGAGCCGCCTCGTCGATCAGCTCATCGACCTCGCCCGCAAGGAATCGCTCTCGCGGGAGCGGCGCTCGGAGGATCTGCCGATCGTCAATCTCTCACGTCTGGTGCGCGAGGCCGCCGCGACGGTCGTCCCGCTGATGGAGGCGCAAGCCAGGCGTCTCGAGGTCGAAGTGCCCGACACCGTGCCGATGCGCGGCCATGCGGACGACCTCAGGGACATGGTCCGCAACCTGCTCGACAACGCGCTCGTTCACGGACGCGGAACGGTGAGCGCGCGGATCGGGGCGGCCGCGGACGCCGACGGATTCGTCGAGATCGAGGTTCGCGACGAGGGTCCGGGAGTTCCCCCGGGCCAGGAGGAATCGATCTTCGAGCGCTTCCACCGGCTGAATGCCGAGACTCCGGGCTCGGGACTCGGGCTCGCGATCGTGCGTCAGGTGGCGCGCAGCCACGGGGGCGACGCGCGGTTCGTGCCCGGAAGCGGACGGGTCATCGTGCGGCTCCCGGCGTCGCCCCCGCCGCCGGCGCGCCGCCAGCGCGTCGAAGCCGCTCAATCTCAGGATTGAGCGCGCCGGATTCCGGCCTGCTCCTTCAGGATCGGCACGGATGCGCCGATCCGACGGATTGACTCCGGCCCCGGCCGGCTCCGGAAATACGGACTGCTATGCGGGAGCCGCCGGTCTGCCCGGGGGCGGCGCCGGGACGCTATTGCGGCAAGCCGGTATGTCCGGCCCTGAGCAGCGCGTCGACCTCGGTTTCCGCGGCCAGCCAGTCCTCGATCTCGCCTCCGGGCGCGAAGCCGCGCGCCTCCGCGCGCAGATACGCGGCCTGCGCGATCATCGCCCGGCGTGCCTCCTCGGAGACGGTGATACCGGGGGCAGCGTGCGCTGCGGCTGCCGGCTCGGTGATGGGGGGCGTCACGGGCGCGGCGCCTTTGGCGCGCGGGGCGCGGCGGCGTGCGGCAGACGGCTCGATGGGCTGCGCGCCTTCAGGAGTGCGACCGGGTGCGCTGGGACGACGGGTGGCCATCGGACTCTCCTTGAGATGACCGCGAGAGCTTGCAGCCTCGCTTGCGCCCTTGCAAGCCAGACCGCAAGCGAAAGGCGGGTACGGTCCCGTCGGAGGGGTTGTGTCCGCGCAGGTGTCCGCTGTCCGCCCGCTGTCCGCCCGCTCGACGCCTCGAGGCCGGATCCGCGAGATCACCGCACGGGAGAAACCTTCTGGCTTTCAGGCGCTTGCGCGAACGGCGCCCTGTTGGTACGACTCGTGCATTGATGCTGCGCGAGGATGCCATGAGTATCGTCGATCTCAAACCCACCATTACCCCGAGCGCGGGTGCGGCGCCGATCCGCAGCACCTCCGCCCAGGATGTCGCGCTCTCGGCGCCCACTCTGCCGTGGTACCGGCGGCGCCGGGTGCAGGTCGCGGCGGCCGGCGCGATCGCCCTCGCGGCGATTCTGTTCTTCCTCGCCCGGGCATGGTCGCAGTCCGGAAACGTGGTGTCGCTCGGGAACCTCGAGCTCGCCACCGTGACCGAAGGCGACTTCGTCGACGATGTCGCCGCGCGCGGCACGGTGATCGCGGCGGTGAGCCCGACGCTCTACGCCACGGCCCCGGGCACCATCAGCTACCTCGTGCACGCCGGCGACACGGTCGCCAAGGGGCAGGTGCTCGGGAGGCTCGCGAGCCCCGAGCTCGAGAACGAATACGAGCGCGAGCACGCGACGCTGAAGAGCATGGACGCCGCCCTCGCGCAGGAGCGGATCGAGCTCCGGCAACAGCTCCTCACGAACCAGGAGCAGGCCAACCTCGCCGCCGTCAACATGAACGCCGAGCTGCGCGAGCTGCAGCGCTCGCAGCAGGCCTGGCGGCTGCACGTCATCAGCGCGCGCAAGTACGAGGCCGCCTACGACGATTTCTCGATCGCGCGGCTCAGTTTCGAGCACGCCCGGCAGAATGCCGGTCTCGAGCGCGAGCGGATTCTGCTCGACCTGCGCACGCAGGAGCTCAAGCGCAATGCCCAGGCGCTGCTCGTCGCGGGCCTGAAGCAGCGCTTCGAGGATCTGACGGTGCGCTCGCCCGTGAACGGCATGGTCGCCGAAGTCGGCCAACCCGATCAGACCCACGTGGCCAAGAGCGCGCCCCTGGTCACGGTGGTCGACCTGTCCGCGCTCGCCATTCAGTTCCAGGTGGCGGAGTCCCTCGCCGACGGCATCAAGCCGGGGCTCCCGGCGGACATCACCCTCGACGGACAGACCGCCAGGGGCGTGGTGACGGCCGTGTCTCCCGACGTGCAGAACGGTTGGGTGACCGGCCGCGCCCGGTTCGCGGGGCGCCAGCCCTTCGGGCTGCGCCAGAACGAGCAGGCCGCCGTGCGCATCGTGCTCGGCCGACACGACCATGTGCTCGAGGTCGAGCGCGGCGCGTTCCTCGGACCGCAGTCGCAGTCGGTGTACGTGCTGCGCGGCGATCAGGCCGTGCGCGTGCCGGTCGCGCTGGGGGCGGCCTCGATCTCCGAGATCGAGGTCCTGCACGGCCTCGCAGCCGGCGACCGGGTCGTCATCTCCGACACTTCCGCCTTCGATGACGCGCCCGCAGTGAGGCTCGCGCGATGAGGAGCGCCTGCGCTCCCCGGCCCCCCCCTCAACCTCCCCCAAGGCCC
>JAKAZP010000408.1 GCA_021815905.1 Pseudomonadota bacterium
TCTGGAGTCCTCCTCGAACAGGCTGTCGATCAGGGTGTCCTTGCTCAATCCCCGGCGCGCCACGACCAGGGTGTCCGCGCCGGGCCCCCGCGCCGTGACGATCGCGAGTTGCGAGGCGCCGACGCCGGTGAATTCGACGGGACCCACGCGGCGCCGTCCCCGCAGGGGAACGTACTCGAGCGGGTGATCGAGGTTGGCCGACCAGGCGATCGGCTCGTGGTCGCGGTTAAACACCGTGTAGGTGAAATCGCGCGAGGGATCGGCGTAGACCTTGCGCCAGGCGGCCGGAAGACTGATCTCGAGCGATCCGCCCGGAAGCGCCCGCAAACCCTCGGCCAGCTCGCGAGCCTGGTTCTGCAGCGTGCGCGCATGCAGGCCCTCGATGATGTTGTGCACCTCGAACCGGTACTGAACGAACGAGGCGCCGAGTCCCAGCGCAAACAGCGCGAACATGACCCCGAGCAGCCGAAGCCGTAAGCTGTGCGGGCGAGTCAACCGGGCGCGCCTTCGATCAGACGATAGCCGATGCCCCACTTGGTCTCGATCGAAAGCGAGGCATGGGCCGCGGCGAGCTTGCGCCGCAGGCGCGAAACCGCGGCCTCGAGCGCATTGGAGCTGCCGGCGTCCTCGAGCGCATACAGCCGGTCCTCGAGGCGATCCTTGGTGATCACCTGCCCGGGAACCCGCATCAGCTCCTCGAGCAGCGCCGACTCGCGCCGCGTCAGCTCGAGCGACTTGCCGAAGGCGTTCGCCTCGCGCGTGACGGTGTCGAAGGTGACGCCGCCTACCGAATACGTCGTGCCCCGGGTGCCGCCGGCGCGGCGCAGGACCGCGCGCAGCCGCGCCTCGAGCTCGAGCAGATTGAACGGTTTGACGATATAGTCATCGGCGCCGGAATTCAGCCCATGCAGCCGGTCATCCACGCTGTCGCGCGCCGTGAGGATGATGGCGGGAAGCTCCGGGTACGAGGCGCGCAGCGTCGCCAGCACATCCATGCCGTCGCGGTCCGGGAGTCCGAGATCGAGCATCACCGCATCCATGCGCGCCACCTGGGCGGCCGCGATCGCCTGCTCCCCGGTGCCCACGGCATCGACGGCAAAGCCGCGCTCCTTGAGATGCTCGGCGATCATCTCGCGCATCGCCCGGTGATCTTCGACCAGCAGAACTCTCATCGACCATGGCCCCGGCGCCCGGCAGGGCCCCGCCGCGGATATTATCCACCCAACCCTGACGGAGTGCTGACGGCTCGTCAGGACTTGGTCAGTAATCGCTGCCATCGTACAGCCCCTGGCTTTGCATGGAGCCCTCCGATAGTCGTGCCATTTTCCGAGAGCCGGGAGCATTCGAGATCCCACGGCGTCGGCTCGAGCCTCGAGCCGGCTCGCCTCCTCTGCGCGGCGGCCGAGCGGGGAGTGCGGGCGAGACCGTCGCGATGGCTGCGGACGCTGGCCGCGGCGCTCGGCTGCACGGGCCTCCTCGGAAGCTGCGCGCTCTATCATCCGCTGCCGCTTGCGCAGTCGCCTGACCTCGTCGATCAGCTTTCGGCACTGCGCGCCGGGTTGCCGTCGAGGAGGCCCGGGGGACCGCCGCGGCGCATCGCCACCGATCGGCCGCTCGACATCGACAGTATCGGCTGGCTCGCCGTGCTCAATGATCCGGCCTTGCGCGCCCAGCGCGGCCGGATGAATCTCGCGCAGGCGGATCTGCTGCAGACCTCGCTCCTGCCGAACCCTTCCGCCAATCTGAGCTGGCAGGCGCTGCTGGCCGGAACCGACTTCACCTCGGCGTGGACGGCCTCCATCACCGAGGACGTGAAGGCCATCCTCACCTACCACACGCGCGTGAAGTCGGCTCATTATCTGATGGATCAGGTGAACGCGGATCTGCTCTGGCAACAGTGGCAGGTGGCGCAGAACGCGCGCCTGCTGGCGCTCGACATCTATTGGGGCGGCAAGGCGCTGCGGCTCGGCCGTCGCGAGATGCGGCTGTTCGACCAGGAGGTGCGGGCGGTGAGGGAGGCGGCCGCCGGCGGCAATCTTGCGCTCACCGCGCTTGCGCCGCTGCTTGCGGCCCAGGCGTCGGCGCAGCAGTTCCTGTCCTCGCTCGAGCTCACTCAACTTCAGAGCTGGCAGCAGCTGGATGCGCTGCTCGGCCTGATGCCGCAGGTGCGCTTCGCGATCGCGCGGCCGGCGCTGCCGCCCCCGCCGGCCCGCCTCGAGACGCTCGTCAACGAGCTGCCCGAGCGCCGGCCGGATCTGGTGGCGCTGCGGCTCGGCTACCGCTCCGCCGACGAGGATGTCCGTACCGCCATCATCGGTCAGTTCCCCGCCTTCGTGCTGGGCGGCGCCTGGGGAGACGACACCGCCAACAACCGCACCGTGGGACCGACCGCCACTTTCGATCTGCCGGTGTTCGACCGCAATCAAGGCCAGGTCGCCCGGACCCGCGCGACGCGGCTGATGCTGCACGAGCAATATCAGGCGCGTCTCGATCGGGCGGTGGGCACGGTCAGGGGACTCGAAGTGACCATCGCGCATCTGCGGAGCGATGTCCGGGACGCGCGCGGTGCCGCGGCCGGCGCGGCGCAGCTGTCGAGGGCGGCCCAGCAGGCGTACTCGCAGGGCAACCTCGATCAGCGCTCGCTCGCTGATTACGAAACCACCGCGCTGCAGCGCGAGATCGAGGCGATGGCGCTCGAGCGCTCCCTCGGCGAGGCGCGCATCGCGATGACCATCGAGCTCGGCCTCGGGCTGCCGCGGACCCGCATCGCCCCGCTCGCGAATTCGAGGAAGCCATGAGCCGTCGATTTCTCCTTCCGGCCGCCTCCATTGCCATCGTCGTCATCGTGGCGCTGATCCTGGTCGCGGCGCTGCGGCCGGCGCATGCCGACGGCACGGTGTCTGCGAAGCCGAGTGTGCTCGTCACCCTGACGCATCTGCAGGTGGGAAGCCTTCCGCACGTGGTGGTCGGCTACGGCACCGTGGGGCCCGGCAGCACCGGCCGCAAGATGATCATGGCGCCGGTGTCGGCGGTGGTGGGCGCGGTGTACGTCAGGCTCGGAGAGCAGGT
>JAKAZP010000409.1 GCA_021815905.1 Pseudomonadota bacterium
CCGCGTGGACTGCGCGATCGGCGCGTAGAGAAGCGCACCCCCCGCAGCCTCTCTCTCCTTAATCTCTCCCTCCATTCCGCAACGCTCACGCTCGAGTGCGCGAGGCGCGCCGGCGCCTGGCCGGCCGTCCCGCGCGATCCCGGCCTCCGGAGCCTGAAGCCCCAGCTCGGCACGCTTCGTGCTGAGCAGACGCCATAGCCTTCTCCGAAAGAGCAATCAGGCGATTCTTTCCGCCGGCGGCGCCGGCGGCTGACCACCAACAGTTGCGAGGCATCTCGTCATGAAAATCACTGTCTGCGGACTTCGCGCCGCTTGCAGCAGCGACAATTCTCCCGATGTAAATTGCCGGCCGGGCACCGGAGCTCGCGGGAGCGGGCCGTCCGCGGCCTCGCGGGCCGCGTCGGTCGCCGCTGCGCTGCTCGCCGTCACTCTCGCCTCCTGCGGCGGGGGCGGAGGAGGGGGGGGAGGGGGCGGCATGAATCCGACGCCGCCGCCGCCGCCGCCGCCGACCCAGTTTTCGATCGGCGGCACCGTCTCGGGACTTTCAGGCAGCGGGCTGGTGCTGCAGGACAACGGTGGAGACAATCTTACCGTCACGGGCAACGGCGCATTCACGTTCGCCACCAAGGTGAACTCGGGTGGCGCCTACACGGTGACGGTGCTGACGCAGCCGAGCAATCCGGCCCAGACCTGCACGGTCAGTAACGCCAGCGGCACGGCGAGCGCGAACGTCACCAACGTCACGGTGGCCTGCACCACGAACGCCTCGTCGACCGTGAGCATCGGGGGCACGGTCTCGAGGCTTGCGGGGACGGGTCTGGTTCTCGAGGACAACGGCGGTGACGCGCTCACCGTCAGTTCCAACGGCACCTTCACCTTCAAGACCGGTCTGGCCGCCGGCGCGAACTACGCGGTCACGGTCAAGACCCAGCCCAGCTCGCCCACGCAGTACTGCGTGGTGGAGAACGGCAACGGCACCACGGTCGCCGTCAACGTCACGACGGTGTCGGTGATGTGCGCGGAGTTCGCCTATACCGTGAGCAATACCAACGGCACGATCTACGAATACACCGTCGATCCCACCACCGGCGCGCTCACCCAGGTCGGCACCGCTGCGGACGGCACGGCTCCGGCCGCCGTGTCGCTCGCGCCGAACGGCATGTTCGCGTACTCGGCGAGCAACGGGGGATCGGAGATCTACGCGTTCGCGATCGATCAATCCACCGGCCAGCTGACGGCGATATCGGGCAGTCCGTTCGCGACCGGGTTCAAGACCTCGAACCCCTTTCCCGACATCGCCGTCGATTCGACGAGCCATTATCTCTATGTCGCGAGCTCCGGAAGCCACGTCGCCGGATTTTCCATCGATCAGACGACCGGTGCGCTGAGCCCGCTCCCGGGCAGCCCGTATGCGGCGGGCACCGGAGCGAATGGGATTCCGGCTTTCAGCCCGGACGGGAAGTTCCTCTATGTGGTCGATGAGACCACTCCCACGGGCTCGGTCTCGGGCTACTCGATCAATCCGACGACCGGAGTGCTGACGCCCATCGCGGGCAGCCCGTTCGCCGCCGGGAACGACCCGGACTGGATCAGTTTCACCCCGAACGGGGAATACGCCTATGTCGCGAATCATGACGACATCACGATATCGGAGTATTCGGTGAATGCCACCACCGGCGCGCTCACGGCGCTGGCGGGTGTGGCCCAGACGGACGGCCATCCGATGTACCTCAACATCGATGCAACCGGCTCATATCTCTACGCGCCGGCCGAAGACGATCCGTCCAACGGATTCGTCGATGTCTACAGCATCGGCGCGGACGGCACGCTGACGGAGGTCACCGGCAGTCCGTACCAGGTCGGCCTGGGGCCGAAGTACGCTTCCATCGATCCGTCGGGAAAGTTCGCCTACGTACCCAGCGCCGGCAGCGGTGGCACGGGAATCTACGGCTTCTCGATCAGCGCGAGCAACGGCGAGCTGACTTCCCTCGGCGCTCCGTTCGCAAGCGGTGGCGAGCCGCAGTTCCTCACCATCGATCCGAGCGGCAGATTCGCCTACGCTCCGAACCAGTCGTCGGCGAGCGTCAGCGAGTACTCGATCGGTTCTGACGGTATCCTCACCTCCATCGGCACTCCGCTCGTGACCGGAGGCAAGCCCGGGTTCGTGTCCGTCTCGCCCGAGCAGCCCGGCTTCCGCGACTGATCCGGGCGCGAGTCCGAAGCTCCCGCGGGCGTTCCGAAGACGTCCGCGGGAGCCGTTCGCCTTCGTCCCTCCGGCACGGCGGCCGGATCGGTGCGCCGCGGGCGGCGGCGGCGCTATACTGCGCACGGGAGGCAATGACCCGTGCATATCCTGGTGATGGCTCTGATCTCGCTCCATGCCCTCGCCGGGGTTTTCTGGGCGGGCTCGACGCTCGCCCTGACCCATACCTCGCCGACGCACCGCCTCACCCCCGAGTTGTTTCGCGCGCAAATGTCCGCGGCCGTGATCGCCATCGCGGCAGGCGGGGCGCTCTGGGGCATTGCGATCGGCAGCGCCCACGGCCCCATGGAGACCACGCTCGGAATCGGGGCGCTCTGCGCGGTGGCGGCCGCGGGCGTGCAGGGCGCCATGCGCAAGTCGCCGGTGACCTCGCAGCGTCTTGCGGCGGTGCTGCTGTCCGTCACGGTCGTCTGCATGGTCATCTCGCCTCTCGTCGGCTGATCCGACGGGCGCATCCATGCTCCCCGCGCGAGGCAGGCGCTATCTCGTTGCGGGGCTCGCGGCCGCCGCTGTGCTCGCGGGATATGCGGCCGTGGGGTTTCTGCTCGTGCCCCGCTGGGTGCGCTCGGAGCTCACGCAGCTCGCCGCCTCGAGATATGGCCGGCAGGCCGCCGTCGGCGACGTCCGTTTCAATCCGTTCACGCTGACACTGCGGGTCGCGCACTTCTCGTTTCCGGATGCCACCGGACGACCCATGCTCTCCTTCGGTCACCTGCGCGTGTCCCTGGGGATCGCGAGCCTCTGGCGCCTGGCTCCGAGCTTCAGCCGGATCACGCTCGACGAGCCCCACGTCAACGTGGTC
>JAKAZP010000410.1 GCA_021815905.1 Pseudomonadota bacterium
ATAGAGAGCTGTCGCGCCGAGCGTGCAGATCGCGCTGGTCGCGACGCCCCAACCGTAACGATCCCAGCGGACCGCCGCGGGCTCCGCGACCGGTTGCGCATCGGGCTGCGCACGAGTCGGCGGCGCCGGGGCTCGCGCCGGGTGATCCGCGGGAGCGATGACGATGACGTCGAACCCTCGAGCCTGGTGCAGCAGCTGGGTGGCGGTCGAGGGGCGCAGCCACGCGCGCCAGCCGCGCCGCTTGGGCGCGCCGACCACCAGACGCGTGGCATGCCGGGTCCGGGCGTATTCGATGAGCGCCGCCGCCGCGGTGGGCCCGTCGAGCGTGACGGTCTCCGCGCCGAGAGACTCCGCGAGGCGCAGCACGTCGATGCGCCGGTTGCGCTGGGCCTCGGAAAGCCTCAGCAGCGCCGGCGTCTCGACGAACACCACGGTCCAGTCGGCATCGAGCGCGTCCGCCATGCGCTTGCCGGCGCGGACGAGCTGCTCGGCCTGCGCGTCGGGACCGACCGCGACGATGACGCGGTCGCCCGCGATGCGCCCCCGCGAGCGCTCCGGCTGCAGGGCGCGGGCCGCCGCCTCCACGCGATCGGCGACCCGGCGCAGCGCGATTTCCCGCAGCGCCATGAGGTTCTGCTTGCGGAAGAAGCGCTCGACCGCCGTTGCCACCTCGTCGGCGATGTAGACCTTGCCGGCGCGCAGCCGGGCGATCAGATCGTCGGGCGGCAGGTCGATGAGCTCGATGTCGTCGGCCTCGTCGAATACGCGGTCGGGCAGCGTCTCGCGCTGACGCACACCGGTGGTCTGGTAGACGAGATCGTTCAGGCTTTCGAGGTGCTGAACGTTGACCGTCGTCCAGACGCTGATGCCGGCATCGCGCAGCTCGTCGATGTCCTGCCAGCGCTTCGCGTGCCTCGGAGCCGGATCACCCCCCGTCAGGTTGGAATGGGCGAGCTCATCGACGAGCAGGATCGCGGGGCGGCGCGCCAGCGCCGCATCGAGGTCGAATTCCTGGCGCACGATGCCGCGGTAGCCGACCGGAAGCGTCGGCAGGCGCTCGAGGCCCTCGGCGAGGCGCTCGGTCTCGACACGGCCGTGCGGCTCGAGATAGCCGATCACCACGTCCGTGCCGGCCGCCTTGGCCGCGCGCGCGGCCTCGAGCATGGAGTAGGTCTTGCCGACACCGGCCGAGGAGCCGAAGAAGATCCTGAGCGTGCCGCGGCCTGCGCGCGCCTCCTCCGCCTTGAGGTGTGCGAGGAGTTGATCGGGATCGGGACGGGTGTCTGTGGTCATGCGCTTCGCGCAGGATTGACGGGGCTCGCCCGGGGGCGAGCCCCGCTCCTCAGGCGGCGCGGGACGTGCCGCAGGACAGTCTCATTGGGGAGCGCGCATGGCGTCAAGGGCTAGATTGAGCTCGAGCACGTTGACGCGCGGCTCGCCGATGACGTCGAACCCGCCCCCCCGGGTGTGCCGCGCGATCAGCTCATCGACCTCGGCAACGGGCAGGCCGCGCGCGCGGGCCACCCGTGCGGCCTGGTAGTCAGCCGCCGCGGGGCTGATGTCCGGATCGAGGCCGCTCGCGGACGCGGTCACCAGGTCGACGGGAATGGGGGCGCGATTGCCCGGGTCCGCGGCATGCAGCGCGGCGATCCGTGCCTTCACGGCGTGGATGAGGTCGGGATTGAGCGGACCGAAGTTCGAGCCGGTGGAGTCGAGCCCGTTGTACGGCTGCGGCGTCGTGGCCGACGGGCGGCCCCAGAAATATCCGGGATCGGAAAAGGGCTGGCCGATGAGGCGCGAGCCGATCGCCCTGCCGTTGCGCACGATGAGGCTGCCGCTCGCCCGGCTCGGGAAGATCGCCTGGGCCACGCCCGTCACGACGATGGGGTAGACGACACCCAGAAGGACCGTCATCGAGACGAGCAAGGCGATTGCGGGACGGAGGATCGATCTCATGGCGGGGGCCTTCAGGTCAGGTGTACGACCTCGAGCAGCATGTCGATCGCCTTGATGCCGATGAACGGCACGACGATGCCCCCGAGACCGTAGATGAGGAGGTTGCGCCGCAACAGCACGGCGGCCCCGAGCGCACGGTAACGCACGCCCTTCAGCGCGAGCGGTATCAGCGCGACGATGACGAGCGCGTTGAAGATCACCGCCGAGAGAATCGCGGAGTACGGGCTCGCGAGATGCATCACGTTGAACGCGTTCAACTGCGGATACGTCGTGGCGAGCGCGGCGGGAATGATGGCGAAGTACTTGGCGACGTCGTTGGCGATGCTGAAGGTGGTGAGCGAGCCGCGGGTCATCAGCATCTGCTTGCCGGTCTCGACGACCTCGATGAGCTTGGTCGGGTTGGAGTCGAGGTCCACCATGTTGCCCGCCTCCTTGGCCGCCTGGGTGCCGGTATTCATCGCGACCGCCACATCCGCCTGCGCGAGCGCCGGGGCGTCATTGGTGCCGTCGCCCGTCATCGCGACCAGGCGCCCTTCGCTCTGGTGACTGCGGATGAGCTTGAGTTTGGCCTCGGGGGTCGCCTCCGCGAGGAAGTCATCGACGCCCGCCTCGGCGGCGATGGCCGCGGCGGTGAGCGGATTGTCGCCGGTGATCATGATGGTCTTGATGCCCATGCGGCGCAGCTCGCCGAAACGCTCCTTGATGCCGCCCTTGACGATGTCCTTGAGCTCGATCACGCCGAGCACGCGCGGCCCGTCGCTCACGAGCAGCGGAGTGCCGCCGCGACGCGCGACCTCCTGCACGGTCGTCAGAATGGCTCTGGGGAACACCTGGCCGAGCGACTCGACATGCTTCTGGATGGCATCCGCGGCGCCCTTGCGCACCTGGCGCTCGCCGATATCGACGCCGCTCATGCGCGTCTGCGCCGAGAACGGCACGAACGTGCCGTGCAGGGTCGTCAGGTCGCGCTCGCGCAGCTGGAACCGCTGCTTGGCGAGCACGACGATGCTGCGGCCCTCCGGCGTCTCATCGGCGAGCGAGGCGAGCTGCGCGGCGCCGGCAAGCTCCTCCTCGGTGACGCCCGCGGCGGTTATGAACGCGGCGGCCT
>JAKAZP010000411.1 GCA_021815905.1 Pseudomonadota bacterium
CTCCGAGCGCTCGGCCCAACGCATCGGCAGCGTTCCGAGGATCCAGCTCTGATCGTGGGTGACCGGGTCCTCGTAGAGCGTCTTCCGGCCCGCTCCGGGGGGGAACTCGGGATGAAATCTCGCGGTGTACGGCACCGAGTAGGCATCGAGGCTCTCGACCAGCCGGGCGGGATCGAATCCGGCCGGCTCGCTCCCGCCCGGACGGCGTGAGAAGAACGTGAGCACGATCGCGCCGCCCTCCGAAGCCATCGGACCGCGCTCATACCCGGCGGGCAGGTGCGCGTACGACTTCTCACGATGGCTCACGTTGCCGATCGAGAGCGCCCCGTCCAGCACCAGGAATTCCTCGTCGGCCGACAGTGCGCCGCCGCGCCCGAGCCGCCAGCCGGGCGGATACCGCACGAGCAGGCTCGCCGCGCCGTCCTCGGCGTCGAGGCTCAACACCTTCGACTCCGTACCGGGGCGCACTCCCCAGAGGTCGCCGGCCTTCCAGGGCAGGTTCTGGGATTGAACGAACTCGATCCACGGTCTGCTCATGATGATTCTCCGGGTTCCGGCGCCGGCGCCTCGGCTCGCAGCGGCGCCCGCGCATCGTCCGATTCGCACAGCAGGAGGAGGAGCTTGCGCACCGCGAGGTCGGCCGCCTCGCTCGCCTGCCGGCGATAGGCGGCGTCCTCGCCGAGCGCGTCGATTTCCGCCGCGGCGAGGACGCCTCGCCGCACGAGCACCGCCTCGAGCGCGAGCCTGCGGCTTCTCTCGATGTGAAGCTGAGAGGCCAGCTCGAAGATGAGCGCCGCGAGCTTGGAGCTGTCGAGCTCCCCGAACTCCTCCGGCGCGCTCACGGCGCCTTCTCCGCTTCGAGGACGGCCCAGGGGAAATGCCACTCGGCGCGCCTCGGCCAGAGGAGCTCAGGCAGGCGTCCCCGCTCGCGCTCATCGAACGCCGTCCAGCGCGCGTTGCGGAAACCGGCGGCGCGGGCCATCGCCGCGGTGTCGGCGCTCATCATCGGCGGCATGAACGGCTCGTTGTTTCGCGCCCCGTGCTCGCGCATGGCGAGGTCGCGCACCGGGTCTGCGGTGAGTTGAAAATCGAGGATCCTCAGGAGTCCGCCGGGCTCGAGCAGGCGTGCGGCCTCCTCGAGCACGGCGCCGAGCACATCGAGCGGCAGCTCGTGGATCAGCATGGTGGCGGTCACGAGCTGCGCGCTGTGCGCCTCGAGTCCGGTATTCGCCGCATCGGCCTGCCGGAAGCGGATCGAGAGCCCCTGCGCGTCGGCGCGTTCGGCGGCGAGCCGCAGGCACGGGGCCGCGAGATCGATTCCGATCACTTCCGAGCGGGGGTACGCCTTCTTGAGCAACCACGTCGACTTGCCGAACCCGCAGCCGAGATCGAGGATGCGGCGGTATTCCCGCTTCGGTATCGCGGTCTCGAGGAAAAGGCGATGGAACTTGTAGTCATCGTTATCGCCCTGCATCACGAGCTTCGCGCCGAGCTCGTAAACCCGCGCCGCCGCATCGCTCGACCAGACACCTCCCGGCTGCACGTGAATGTCCCAGTCGGTGTACCACGCCGGCAGGGGCAACGCGGGATCGAGCTCCAGCGTCGAGCGACCCCCGGCGCTCGCAGGCCGGTCCTCCCCGGCCGCGGCGCGCGGGGTGCCGACCGCCGCGATGGCGGCCCGCCAAAGCATCTTCTGGGACCCCCGCTCGAGCCAGGCAAACGCGCCGTAGCTCGGCAGCGCATGCACCTGCGCCGGCAGATCGGCCTGCATCCCGCGCACCGCCCGTCGCGCGCTCGCCTCATACTCCGCGCTCAATCTCGGATAGAGCGTATCCGCCCACCGCCGGCGCAGCGCCAGCACGAAATCGAGCGCCGCGCGATTCTCGATTGACAGGCTCATTGCCGTGCTCCTTCGATGTCGGGCGAGAGCCCCCAGGGGGCCGCGTCGAACTTCCCGTCCAATTCCGCGACTGAGCGGCGATAGGCGGCGAACCCGAGTCGCGTCAGCAGGATCGAGGGCACGCCGATCGCGATGGCCTCGATGGCGATCGCATATCGCAGCGCCGCGGGATTGCCGAACAGATCGGTGATGAGTCCCACGAGGGGAGGCCCGATCAGCTGCGCGATGATGCTGATCACCATGTAATAGATCGCGGTCGACTGTGCCCGGATCTGACCCGGTGACATCATGACGAGCGTCGCCGGTCCGGCCGCGGTCGCCATGGCCTGTCCGATCTGGGCGACGAACAGCGCGACCAGGCCGAGAGCGACGCGGGGCATCAGCGGAAAGACGGCGTAGGTGGGGACCCCGATCACGAGCCCCAGGAACAGTGCGCGCAAGGTCGCATCGCGCCTGCCTGCGGCCAGGTCCCGGTTGGTGAGCATCACCCCGAGGAGCACTCCGATCGGACCGGCCGTGAAGAGGATCAGACCGACTGCGACCCCGACCTCGGCCACATTCCAGCCCCACGTCCGCTGGAACAGCGCCACGTTCCACAGTCCCAGAGCTCCCATGGTCACGTTGCAGGAGGAAGCGATGAAGAGCGTGCCGAATGCGCGCCACCGCCGCGCGACGTACGCGACGCCCTCGCGAAAGGTCGGATTCGCATCGACGCTCGCCGCCGCGCCGCCGCCTCCAGGCGATAAGGCGACCCGGTCCTGCCGCATCGGCTCGCGCACGGTGAACATGAGGAGCGCGAGGAGCAGACCCGGGATCCCGACGGCGAGGAAGCACAGCCGCCAGGACTGAAAGGAACCGAGGAGCGGCACCGACACCGTGCCCAGCGACTCGATGTACTGCACCAGCGGACCAAAGAAGAGAAACGAAGCGCCGGCCCCGAGGAAAGTGCCGGACATGAACAGGCTCACTGCGCGCGCTTGCCTCTGCCGTCCGAAGTAATCGCTGATGAGGGAGATCGACGTCGGTGCGACCGTCGCCTCTCCGATGCCCACCCCCAGGCGCGCCAGGAACAGGGGCACGAAGCTCATCGCCGCCGCCCCTGCCGCGGTCATCGCGCACCAGATGGCGACCCCGGCCGCGAGTATGCCGCGCC
>JAKAZP010000412.1 GCA_021815905.1 Pseudomonadota bacterium
CGCGCCCGCAGCCCCGGCGCGCTGCGCCAACTGCGGCGCGCCGCTCACCGGCCGGTACTGCAGCGCATGCGGCCAGCGCCACCTCGATCAGCCGGTTCATCATTTCCGGCATTTCGTGAGCGAGGCGGCCGAGGACCTGACTCACGCCGATTCGCGCCTCTGGCAGACCCTGATCGCGTTGCTCTTCCGGCCGGGATTCCTCACGCGGGAGTTCCTCGAGGGCCGCCGGATGCGCTATCTGCCGCCGGTGCGGCTGTACCTCGTGCTGAGCCTGCTCTATTTCATGATCGCCGCGGTGCTGCCGCCCTCGGGCCATGAGGCGGTCGTGACCGAGAAGGGCCCCACACTCACCCTCGCGCCGTTCGGCGCCCCCGGGGCCGCCCCCATGAGCGCGGCCCGCGCCAAGGCCATCTGCGCGAATTTCCGCTACGAGGGCCCGGGGGCGAATGACCTGGCAGGCCGGCTCGAGACCGACTGCATCAAAGTGGTGATGGGCAACAGCCGCTTCCGGGATTCGTTCCTGCACAACGCCGCGCGCGCCATGTTCATTCTGCTGCCGTTGCTCGCGCTCGTCATGAAGATGCTTTATCGCAAGCCGCCTCGCCACTACGTCGAGCACCTGTTGTTCTTCGTCCACGATCATGCCTTTCTTTTCCTGATCCTCGGCATCTACGCACCGCTCGCCGCGTACGCGCCGGCGCCGCTGCGCGAGACCGCGCACGTCGGCCTCGATATCTACATTCCCGTCTATTTCTATCTGTCGATGCGACGCGTCTATGGGCAAGGGTGGCTGTTGACGGGCGCCAAGCTCGCGGGTCTCGCCTGCGCATATCTCATTCTGGGCAGTCTCACGTTGGCGGCGGCCAGCGTGTACAGTCTCCTCACGCTGTGACCGCTCGAGCCGATACCGACATTCCGGCCAACGCATGATCCGCGCCATCCTCCACGTCGACATGGACGCCTTCTACGCCTCGGTCGAGCAACACGACCGGCCGGAGCTCGAGGGCCAGCCGGTGATCGTCGGCTGGCCGGGGGGCCGGGGCGTCGTGGCGGCGGCCAGCTACGCGGTGCGCCGGTTCGGCGTGCATTCGGCGATGCCGATGGGACAAGCCCTCAGGCTCTGCCCGCACGCCGTGTGCGTCGCGCCGCGACTGCAGCGCTACCGGGAGGTCTCGCAGCGGGTGTTCGCGGTCTTTCACGAGATCACGCCCCTCGTTCAGGGGCTGTCGCTCGATGAGGCCTTTCTCGATGTCGGCTCGAGCGTGGCGCTCTTCGGCGAGCCGCCGGCGATCGCGCGGCGCATAAAGACCCGCATCCGCGAGGCAACCGGGCTCACCGCCTCGGTCGGCGTGGCCACCAACAAGCTGGTGGCGAAGATCGCCTCGGACCTCGAGAAGCCCGACGGCCTCACGGTGGTGCCGGAGGAGCGCATCGGCGCGGTGCTCGATCCGCTCTCGGTGCGGCGCCTGCCCGGACTCGGGCGCAAGCTCGGGGCGCGCGTCGAGGCCGCCGGAATCCACACGCTCGGGGAGCTGCGGGTCGCTCCGGATGAGCGGCTGTGGCCGCTCTTCGGCCGCGACGCGCCGCGCATCCGGGAGCGGGCGGCAGGGATCGACGATCGTCCTGTCACGCCCGAGCTCGAGGAGAAATCCCTGAGCGCCGAGGACACCTTCGCGCGGGACGTGTCGGACCGCAGGCAGCTCGAGGGCGAGCTCTGCCGGCTCGCCGATCTCGCGCGCGGCCGCCTCGCGGCCCGGCGGCTGATGACCGGCCGCGTGGGGGTGAAGATTCGCCGCCACGATTTCACGACTTTCACGCGCCAGCGCGCGATTTCGCCGCCGACCCACGATGAGCGTACCATCCGCAACGTCGCGCGGGAGCTGCTCTCGCGCTGGCTCGCCGAGCACCCCGGTGCCAAACTTCGGCTCCTGGGGGTGGTCTTGAGCGACTTGAGCCCGGCCTCGCAGCTCGGCCTGTTCGAGCAGGCGGCGCCGCCATACGCCTCGCGCCTCGATGCGGCGCTCGATGAGGCCCGTGCGCGCTTCGGCAGCCGCGCGCTGCGACGCGGTAACACGATCGAGTAGCCTGTCCCGCATGTATCTGACGTTCTTCGGCCTCGGCGAAAAGCCGTTCTCCATCACTCCCGATCCGCGCTACCTCTACCTGAGCGAGCGGCATGCGGAGGCGATGGCGCACCTTTTGTACGGCATCAACGAGGCCGGTGGATTCGTGCAGCTGACGGGCGAAGTCGGCACCGGCAAGACGACGATCGTCCGCTCCCTGCTCGCGCAGACCCCGAAGAACGCCGAGATCGCCCTCATCCTCAACTCGCGCATGACCGCGCCCGAGTTCCTGCTCACCATCTGCGAGGAGCTCGGGATCGGAGTGCCGGACTCGGCGACCGAGAGCCTGAAGGACCTGGTCGACATCCTGAACCGGTACCTGCTGAAGGCGCACGCCGGCGGCCGTCGCGTCGTGCTGGTGGTGGACGAGGCCCAGAATCTCGCGCCGGATGTGCTCGAGCAGGTGCGCCTGCTCACGAATCTCGAGACGAACACCCAGAAGCTGCTGCAGATCATCCTGATCGGCCAGCCGGAGCTGCGCGAGCTGCTCGCGCGCAATGAGCTGCGCCAGCTCGCGCAGCGGATCACGGGACGCTACCACCTCAATCCGCTGTCGGCGCAGGAGTCGGCCGCCTACGTGCGTCACCGCCTGCGGGTCGCCGGAGCCACGGCCGACATCTTCAGCCCCGGTTCGCTCGCCGAGGTCCATCGCCTCTCCGGCGGCGTGCCGCGTGTCATCAATGTCGTCTGTGACCGCGCGCTGCTCGGGGGCTATTCCCTCGACCGGCACCGAATCACCGGTGCGCTGGTGCGACACGCGGCGTCCGAAGTATTCGGCAAGCGATTCTCTCCCGCATGGCTTCCCTGGGCCGGCACGGCGGCGGTGGCCGCGGTGCTCGCGCTCGGGACCTTCGCGCTCTGGCGGCTCGAGCCCTGGGCGCCCCGGGCAACGGCTGAGCCTGCGGCCACGCACGCGGCGCCTGCGCGC
>JAKAZP010000012.1 GCA_021815905.1 Pseudomonadota bacterium
TCCGAAGGGAAGATCCTCCACCAGGAAATGGCTCGCCACGTCGTTCACCGTGACCGCGCCCGAGCGCGTGAGGTCGAGGATCCGGCCGAGCTCGCCGCGGTCGTGGCCGAAGTAGTAAAGCGCCAGCGGCGGGGCGTGAGTGCGGACTTCGGTGATCGCCTCTTCCAGGCGCTCGTACGGGAGCACCGGCAGGATGGGCGCGAAGATCTCCTCCCGCATCGCGCGCATGTCGGGCGTCGCATCGAGAATCAAGGTCGGCGGGATGCAGCGCTCCCCGACGTCCTCGGGCTCGCGCGCGCCTCCCAACACCAACGTCCGCCCGCCCTTGGCGCGCGCATCGCGCAGCAGCTCGAGGGCGCGGCCGGCGTGCCGGGTGTTGATGAGGCTCGTGTAGTCGGGATCGTCCGCGAGAGCGGGGTAAGCGCGCCTCACCCAGGCCTCGGCGAGGCGCACCACCGAGTCGAGGCTCTCGCGCGGCACGCACAGGTAGTCGGGCGCGAGACAGGTCTGGCCGGCGTTGGCCAGCTTGAGCAGGAGAACGCGATCGACCGCGTGAGACAGATCGGCCGTGCGCCCGAGGATCACGGGACACTTGCCGCCGAGCTCGAGGGTCACCGGCACCAGCTGGTCCGCCGCGGCGATCATGACTCGGCGACCGACCGCGGTCGAGCCGGTGAACAGCAGATGATCGAACGGCAGCCGTGAGAAGGCCTCCGCCACCGCGGGGCCGCCGTTCACGACGGCGAGCTCGCCGGGGTCGAAGCGCCGGGCGATGAGCTGCGCGAGCAGCTCGCTGGTCGCCGGCGTGAGCTCGGACGGCTTCAGCAGGCAGCGATTGCCGGCGGCGAGGATGCCGGCGAGCGGCCCGAAAGTGAGCGCCAGTGGGTAGTTCCACGGGCTGATCACTCCGATCACCCCGAGCGGCTGGTAGCGCACCTCGCTTCTCGTTCCCGGCAGGCCGAGCGGCCAGCCGGTGCGCACCCGCTGCGAGACCATCCAGCGCGTCACGTTGCGCCGAGCATGACGCAGGGCGTGCACGGCCGGATACAGATCCATGAGCCGCGTCAGTGCCGCCGGCCGCCGCCCGAAATCGTGGGCGAGCGCCTCGCAGAGCTCGGGCTGATGCGCGATGAGGAGGTCGAGCGCCCGGCCGAGACGGTCGCGGCGAAGCGCGGCGTCGGGCGGTCCCCCGGCGAGCTGCGCCGCTCTCTGGCGCTCGAGGAGCAGTGCGGGGTCGGCTCCCGGACCCGCGGCGGTCATCGGGGGCGAGCTCATGGAATGCCGGTCACCAATGCAGGCCTCGCAGTAGCGCGGCGAAGGCGGTGGCTTCGGGCGGCGGCGCCCCGTCCGACCCGGGAGCGCCGCCGGCCGCCTCCGATTCCGGAAACATGCGGAAACTCTGGCTCATCACCGCCCGGTTCACCGCCGGCGCGAGCGCCTCGAGAAGTTGCGCGAGCGTGCCGGCGGGGGTCGCGAGGCGCTCGGGACGGCGCACCACCGCCTGACAGATCATCTGCGCCGCCTGCTCGGGCGTCAGCAGCGCGAAGCCATTATAGGCGTGAGTGGGCGCCACCATGGCCGTTCGCACGAGCGGCATGTTGATGACCGTGAAACGCACGCCCCGATCGTGGTACTCCGCCGCCGCGCAGCGCGTGAATGCCTCGAGCGCCGCCTTGGACGCGTTGTAGCCCGCGAACCGCGCCGCGTGACTCAGCGCCCCGATCGAGGAGACGCTGATCACGTGCCCCGCGCCGCGCGCGGCCATGGAGGGCAACAGCGCGAGCGTCAGGCGCACGGCGGCGAAGTAGTTGACGCTCATCAGCCGCTCGTAGTCGTGAAAGCGTCCGTAGGTATGCTCGATCGCCCGCCGGATGGAGCGGCCGGCGTTGTTGATGAGGATGTCGACGTGCGCGTGCTCGGCGAGCACCCGGCGGACGAGCCCGTCGCAGGCCGCGGCGTCGGTGATGTCGCAGGCGTAGGCCGCCGACTCCGCTCCCGTGGCGCGCAGCTCGGCCGCGGCGGCCGCGAGCCTCGCCGGATCGCGCGCCGCGATCAGCACGCGGGCGCCGGCGCCGGCGAGCTCGAGCGCGGCGGCCCGGCCGATGCCCGAGGAGCCGCCGGTGATCAGCACCGTCTTGCCGCGCACGGCCTCGGGCAGGCGCCGCAGCGGCCGGCTCTCCGGATCGAGCCGGCGCTCCCAGTAATCCCACAGCCGCCAGGCATATTCGGCGAGCGGCGGCACCCGGATGCCGGCGCGCTCGAGCAGCGCCGTGGCGCGCCCGGGAGGAAACACGGTCGGCTGATCGAGCAGCGACAGCACGGGCGCGGGAATGCCGAGCTCATCGAGCAGATCCGCGAGCACGTGCCGCAGCGGCTCGAGCGCGAGCGCCTGCGCGGCCGCAAGCGATGCCAGGCCGCCGAGCTGAGCCCGGCTCAGGCGCAGCGTCATTCTCGGGGCGTGAGCGGCCGCGGCGAACAGATTCAACACCGCCCCGACCCGCAGGTCCTGCGGATCGGTGAGATGCAGGCAGCGGCCGTCCTCCCCGGGAAGATGCGCGAGGTGATCGAGCGCGGCGGCGACGAAATCCACGGGCACGAGGTTCACGTGGCCGCCCTCGAAGCCGACGAGCGGGACCCAGCTCGGCAGCGCATCGCGCACGCGCTGGATCAGCTTGAAGAAGTAATACGGCCCGTCGATCTTGTCCATGACGCCGCTCCCCGAGTCCCCGACCACCATGCCCGGCCGGTAGATGCGCCAGGGCAGGCGACACGCGGCGCGCACCAGGGCCTCCGCCTCGTGCTTGGTGCGGAAGTAGGGGTGATCGAGGCCCTGCGCCTCATCGAACATCTCCTCCCGGAACGCTCCCCGGAAGCGTCCGGCCGCGGCGATGGAGCTCGTGAAGTGAAAGCAGCCGGCCGCGAGCCGCTGCGCCACCTCGAGCGCGTGGCGCGTGCCCGCGGTGTTGGCGCGCTCGAGCGCCGCGGCGGAGGCGGTCAGGTCGTAGAGCGCGCCCAGGTGGAAGAAGTGACGGATGCGGCCCTCGAGCCGGGCGAGCTCGGCGGCGGGGATCCCGAGACCCTCGGTCCCGAGATCGCCGGCGAGCGGCACGATGAGGTGGCGCCCCTCGCCGGCCTCCTCCTGCAGCCGCTCGAGCCGGCGCTCCGAGCCCGCGCGCACCAGCACGTGAATCGGCTCGCCGCGGGCGATGAGCTTCAGGACGAGCCGCCGCCCGATGAATCCGGTGCCGCCGGTGACGAGATAAGCCATCCCGCGACGCTACGCCCCTCGGGAGGTGGTCCCGTATCGTGGCAAACCGAGGCCCACAACGGGCTCGCGCCGCGCGAGACTAGCACCCAGCGCGGGATCCGGGCTCCTGCCCGCCGCAGCGCGGGCTTCGAGCAAAGAGCGTGGGTTTATGAGCTCCATGATCAAAGAGCGCCTCTCGGGCATCGATCGGGCCTGGCTGCTCATGGATCGGCCGTCCAACCCCATGACGATCGTGGCCCTCATCGTCCTCGGCAAGCCGCTCGGCGTTGCCGCGCTGCGCGAGCTGATCGGCCGCCGCTTCCTCGCGCTCCCGCGTTTCCGCTGCGTTCCCCAGTCCGACACGCTCGGAGCCAGCTGGGTGGAGGCGAGCGGCTTGTGCCTGGAGGACCATGTGCTCGCGACCGCGTTGCCCGCACCGGGAGGGCAGAGAGAGCTCGAAGCGCTCGCCGGCGAGCTCGCCGGAACGCCCTTCCCCGCGGGCCGGCCGCTCTGGTCCTTTCACGTGGTCGCGCGCTATCGCCAGGGCAGCGCCCTCATTGCCCGCATCCACCACTGCTACGCCGACGGCATCGCGCTCGTTCAGGTGCTGTTGTCGCTGGCGGACGGCCGGCCCGAGGCCGCGCGGCCCGCCGAATCGAGCCCCGGGAGCGGCCCCGGGGAGCACGGCGCGCCCGGTGTCCTCGATTTCCTGCCGCGGCTCGCGATCAGCGCCCTGCGCCAGGGCGCGAGCGCCATCGAGTCGGCGCTGCCCTACGGACTGCATCCGGGGAGCGTCCCGGCCCTCGCTCAGCAGGCGCTCGGCATCGGCGGGGAGCTGCTGAAGCTCGCAGCTCTGCCGGATGACCCGCCGACCCGGCTGAAGCGCGCACTGTCGGGCAGGCGGCGGCTCGCCTGGGCGCAGAGCCTCTCGCTCGAGGAGGTGCGCACCATCGGCAAGGTGCTCGGCTGCACGGTCAACGACGTGTTGATCTCGACCCTCGCGGGGGCGCTCGGACGGTATCTCGAGACCCATGGCGATTCGATCGAGGGCCTCACGCTGCGCGCGACGGTGCCGGTCAATCTCAGGGAGCCCGCCGGGGGCGAGCGCGGTGCCGCACCGATCGAGCTCGGGAACCGCTTCGGCCTGGTGTTCGTCGAGCTGCCCGTCGGCATCCGCCATCCGCTCGAGCGGCTCTACGCCGTTCACGCCGCGATGGCGACCCTGAAAGGCTCGCCCCAGGCGCTCGCGACGCTCGGCCTGCTCGCGCTCGTCGGCACCCTCCCGCCCGCGGTGGAGGAATTCGCCCTCGGCCTCTTCAGCGCGAAGGCGAGCCTGGTCGCCTCCAACCTTCCCGGTCCCGCGCAGACGCTGAGGCTCGCGGGCCGTCCGGTGGTGGAGCTCCTCTTCTGGGTTCCGCAGTCCGGCAGCATCGGCACCGGCGTCAGCATGCTCACCTACCGCGGCCGGGTGCAGTTCGGCGTGATCTCCGACCGGGATCTGATCGGCGATCCCGAATGCCTGGTCGCCTGGCTCGCGAGGGAGTTCGAGCGGCTCGTGCTCCTGGTGCTGCTCGGCGGTGGCGCGCTCGGCACTTAGGTAACCCGGGCCGGCGCAAGACCCGGGGGCCGACTACCGAGGGAGCCCGCGCCGGGCTCGCGCGACATCGAGCCGTTCCATGGCATCGGCCGGCTCGCACGCGGCGGCCTCGGCGTAGAGCTTCTCGGCCTGCGCGCGATGGCGGGCGGCATCGAGCAGCATGAGCCCGTTGGCGTACTCCATGCGCACGATCGGGGAATCCGGCGCGAGCGCGCGGGCGCGCCGGAAGTGCTCGAGCGCCTCGGCCGCCGAAGCGCCGTAGGTCAGGCTCGCGGCGAGCGAGCCCAGCTTGGCGATGATCTCCGCGTGAAAGAGCCCGAAGGCGAGGTGCGCCTCGGCATGGCGCGGCTCGAGCGCGAGCGCGCGCTCGAGGTGGGCGCGCACGCGGCCCGCGAGTCCGGCGGCGAGCGCCTGGAGGATCGAGATGCGCTGGCTGTAGCGGCCCAGCACGAGCGCGAGGGTGTAGTGAACGTTCGCGAGATCGGAAAGGCTCGAGACGGCGCGCTCGCCCCGCTCGATGGCGGCCTCCAGCTCCCCGAGCGGATCGCTCCCGCGCGCCGCATAGAGCGCCGCGACCGCGGCGGCTTTGTTGGCGGGGGCCGCTCCGAGCGCACCGAGCGCATCGCCCGCCTCGATCGCCCGGGCGAATTCTCCCGCGTGGAACGCGCCCCAGGCCGCCACGATGGCCGCCGCCGTGGCGGCGCTGCCGCCCTGCGATTCGATGGCGGGCTCGAGCCGCGGGTGCGCTCGGGCGAGCTCGGACACGTGGCGCTCATCCGGCCAGGGCTCCCGGTCGGTCTGATGCAGGCGCCCCCAGCGCGCATGGATCGGCGCGCCGTCACCTCGCCCCGATGCGCGTGTGCGAGAGCGGGACTTGGAACGGTCTTTGGACACGGCAGGCCTCGACTGTGGCAAGTACGAATCCAACCGCCCGCGGGGGCTGCCTATATTTGACCGCGATGTCGGATCGCAGACCCATCCGGGCAAATACGCATGGGCGGCTTCGGCCGCAAAGGGGCAAGACATGGCAACCCGCTCGACTCACCGCAAGAGCCGCCGCGCGGCCGCTTCCAGGACGCAGCCGCCTCTGCTCGATGCATTGCATCAGATCTATCTCGCCGGACTCGGCGCCGCCTCGAGGGCGCGCAACGGCGCCCCGCAGCTGTTCGAGGATCTGGTCGCCGAAGGCGCGCGCGTGCACGAGAGCACCCGGGGCGCGGCGCAGAGGGCGCTGCAGGGTGTCGTGAGCGATCTGCAGTCGCAGCTCGGCGCACGGGTCGGCCAGGTGCGCGGCCAGGCCGCGGAGGCGCTCGATGGCCTGGAGAAGATCTTCCAGACCCGTGTCCATCGGGCGCTCGCGCAGCTCGGGGTCCCGCGCGCGGAGGAAGTGCTCGCGCTCAGCAAGCGAGTCGACACGCTCAACGCCAACCTCGAGAAGCTCACCCGCCGGCCGCACAGCGCGCACAGGCCGCGCACGAAACCGGCGCAGAAGGCGGCAGCGCCGGCCTCGGCGGCCTGAGACCCGATGTTGACGATCGTGCCCGCGCGCGCGCCGCGCCCGAGCCGCGCGGCGGCGGCGGGCAAGCTCGCGATCGCTCTGGCCGGTGGCGGTCCGCTCGGTGCGTTCTACGAGCTCGGGGCGCTGCATGCCCTGGGCGAGGCGCTCGCGGGGCGCGAGCTCACGGCCTTCGACGTGTACGTCGGGGTCAGCTCCGGCTCGCTGGTCGCCTCCGGCCTCGCCAACGGCTTCGACACCACGACCCTCGGCTCGACCTTCGTCCAGGATCGATCGACCTCGATGCCGTTCTCCCCGGGTGCGCTGTTGCGCCCCGCCACCGCCGAGTATCTCGGCCGCCTGGCCCGGGTCCCGCGGGTGCTGACCGACATCGCGCGCCAGTTCGCGCGCGATCCGCTGCGGGCGCAATGGGCGGCCGCGGTCGCGGCGCTCGGGCGGCTCGTGCCCGCCGCGCTGCTCGACAACTCCGGACTCGAGCGCTTTCTGCACGGTGCGTTCACGGCCCCGGGCCACACCGATGACTTCCGCCGCCTGCCCGGGCGGCTCTACGTGGTGGCCACCGATCTCGACACCGGTGCCTCGGTGGCCTTCGGCGAGCCCCGGCACGCGCGGGTGCCGATCTCGCGCGCGGTTGCCGCGAGCGCGGCGCTCCCGGGCCTCTATCCGCCCGTCACGATCGACGGGCGGCACTACGTCGATGGCGCGCTGATCCGTACGGTGCACGCCTCGCTCGCGCTCGAGGCCGGATGCACCCTCGTCCTCTGCATCAATCCGCTCGTGCCGTTCGACGCCTCGCGCGCCTCGGGCGCAGGCCGCAGGCGGCTCGCCGAAGGGGGCCTTCCGGTCATACTCGGCCAGACCTTTCGCGCGCTCATCCACTCGCGCATGCAGGTCGGCATGGCGGCCTATCGCACGCGCTTCCCGCACGCGGACATCCTGCTGCTCGAGCCCGACCGGCACGACGAGACGCTCTTCTTCTCGAACGTGTTTCGCTACAGCGGGCGCCGGCGCCTGACCGAGCATGCCTACCAGCACACGCGCCGCGACCTGCTCGGCGCCGGGAGCGCGCTCCGGACGGTGTTGGCGCGCCACGGACTCTCGCTCGACCTCGAGCGCCTGCGCGACCCGCGGCGGCGGTTCACGACCGCCGCCCACGAGCGCGAGCTCGAGGTGCGGCACGTGGCGCGGCGCCTCGAGCGCTCGCTCGACAGCATCGAGAGGGCGCTCGCTGGCGAAACCGCGGGGTGAGCACGCATGGCGGCGCGACTCTGGGCGATCGGACTGCTGCTCGAGCTTGCACTTTCCGCCGGCGTCGGCTGGCTGTCGGTGCGGGCCGCCGGGGCAGCGCCGGCGATGGGAGCGGTGTCCGCCCTGGCGGCGCTCGGCGCGCTCGCTCTCGCCGCGGTGGGCGCGCCGCTCGCGCTGGCGCGCGCCGGGGGGCGGGAGGGCGCGAGCCGGGAGATTCCCCGCCACTCGCTCGCGCTGCTCGCGGCCGAAGCGCTCGCGCTGCAGCTCGCCATGAGCCGGATGGCGCTGGCGCCGCTTGCGCGTCCCGGGCGCCTCGCCCCGGACTGCGGCGCGCAGCGCGGGCCGCCGGTGCTGCTGGTGCACGGCTTCGCCTGCAACGGCGCCGTCTGGCGCCCGCTCCTCAAGCGGCTCGAGCGCGCGTCCATTGGACCGACACGGGCGGTGAGTCTCGAGCCGCTGCTCGATGACATCGATGCGCAGGCGGATCGGCTGCTCGCTCCGCTCGAGGCGGTCTGGCGCGCAGGCGGCGGCCGCCCGGTCGCGATCGTGGCGCACAGCATGGGTGGACTCGTCGCGCGCGCGCTGCTCGCGCGGGTGCCGCCGGGGCGGCTGGCGGCGATCGTGACGCTCGGCACTCCGCATCACGGGACGGTGCTCGCCTGCTCCCTGCCGTGGCCGTGCGCGCGGCAGATGTGCCCCGATTCCCCCTGGCTGCGCGATCTGAACCGGGCGCAGGAGAGACGGCTCACGGTGCCGGTGAGCAGCCTCTACAGCCTCGATGACACCCTGATCCTGCCGCCCGCGAGCGCCGCGCTCGGCGGGGCGCGAGTGCGCGAGCTTCGCGGGGTCGGACACTTGGGGCTCCTGCGCGCGCCGCGTGTGCTCGAGCGGGTGGTGGCGGAGCTCGCCCGATGCTGACGCCCCGCACCACCGCGGAGCTCGACCGGCTGCTCGCGCGCAAGAGCGCGCGCGATGCGCGCATCGCCGCGATGCCCGAGCTCGGCGCGCGTCTGCGGGGCCTGCGCGCGTGGCAGACACGGCGGCTCGCCGCGACCTATGATGATCTCGCGCGCGCGCCGCAGACCGCCGCCGCGGTGGCATTCTTCCTGAGCGACCTCTATGGCCCGCAGAGCTTCCTCGAGCGCGATGCCGAACTCGCGCGTGCCTGGCACCGGCTCGCCCGCGCCCTGCCCGCCGCCGCGCTCGAGGTCCTCGGCTTCGCGATCGAGCTCACCGTGCTCAGCGAGGATCTCGATCACGCGCTGCTCGCGAGCCATCCGCAGGAGCCGATCACCGAGGAGAGCTACGCCGCCGCCTACCGGGCGGCGGACCGGACGGAGGATCGGCGTCGGCAGATCGAGCTCATCGTCGCGATCGGAGAGCGCCTCGAGCGTATCGTGCGCCACCGGGCGATCGGCATCGCGCTGCGCGCCGCGCGCGCTCCGGCGCGCCTCGCCGGCTTTGGCGCGCTGCAGGATTTTCTCGAGCGCGGCTTCGCGGCCTTCGCGCGGATGGGGAGCGCGGGAGCGCTGCTCGCTGCGGTGCGCGAGCGCGAATACGCGCTCATGAAGGCGTGGCTCAGCCGCGTCGACACCTCCCTCGCTCCGTCGCTGCCGGAGCCGCGCTCGCCATGAGCGCCGGCTCCGCGAAGCGCTGCGATTACATCGTCATCGGGGCGGGCTCCGCGGGCTGCGTGCTCGCGAACCGGCTCTCCGCGCGTGCCGATCTGCGGGTGCTGCTGCTCGAGGCCGGCGGGAGCGATTCCAGCCCCTGGATCCACATGCCGGCCGGCATTGCGCGCCTGGTCGACGATCCGCGGATCGACTGGCGCTTCCACACCGAGCCGGTGCCGGAGCTCGCGGGTCGGCGCCTGTACTGGCCGCGCGGGCGCGTGCTGGGCGGCAGCAGCTCGATCAACGCGATGTGTTACACGCGCGGCCACCCGCGCGACTACGACGAATGGGCGGCGCTCGCCGGGGAGGACTGGAGCTATGCGCGCGTATTGCCCTACTTCCGCCGCGCCGAGGACCAGGCGCGCGGAGCCGACCGCTATCATGGCGTGGGCGGACCGCTCGCCGTGGAGGATCTGAGGTTCCGCAATCCCCTGAGCGCCGTGTTCGTCGAGGCCGGCGCCGCGTGCGGACTGGCGCGGAACGAGGATTTCAACGGGGAGCATCAGGAGGGTGTCGGCTTCTACCAGGTGACGCAGCGCCGCGGGCGCCGCTGCAGCGCGGCCGCGGCCTACCTCGCCCCCGTGCGCCATCGCGCCAACCTCGAGGTGCGGACCCGTTGCCTCGTCACCCGCATTCTCCTCTCCGGCACGCGCGCCATCGGCGTCGAGGTCCGGCGCGACGGCGTCCTCGAGCGGGTGTTCTGCGAGCGCGAGGTGCTGCTCGCGGCGGGCACCGTCGGCTCGGCGCACCTGCTGCTCCTTTCCGGAATCGGGCCGGCCGCGGCGCTCGGCGCCGCCGGCGTCGCGGTCGTCAGCGACAGCGCCGAAGTCGGCGGCAATCTCCAGGATCATCTCGACTTCTGCACCTTGAACCGCTGCACCGTGCCGGTGACCTACGACTTCACCGCCTGGCAGCAGCTCGGCGTCGCGCTGCGCTACTTCCTCACCCGCTCCGGACCCGGTGTGAGCAACATCGCCGAGGCGGGCGCCTTCGTCCGCAGCCCGCTCGCCCCCGATGCGCGCGCAGACCTGCAGCTGCATTTCGTGCCGGCCCAGCTCGACGATCACGGGCGCCATCGGCTGCCGGGTCACGGGTTCACCATTCACTCCTGCCTGCTGCGCCCGCGCAGCCGCGGCCGGATCACGCTCGGCTCAGCGCACCCGGGGGAGCCGCCGCGTATCGAGCCCGGATACCTGAGCGATCCGGGAGACCTCGAGGGAATGCTCGAAGGCATGCGCCTCGCGCGCCGGATCGTCCGTGCGGCGCCCTTCTCCGCCTTTCGCGGCCCGGAAGTCTTCCCGGGGGAGGGCGTGAGCGGCCCGGGCGAGCTCGTTGCGGTCCTGCGGCGCAAGGCCGAGACCATCTACCATCCCGTGGGGACCTGCCGCATGGGGAGCGATGCCGCTTCCGTGGTCGACCCGCGGCTGCGGGTGCGCGGCATCGAAGGCCTGCGGGTGATCGACGCCTCGGTCATGCCGCGGCTCGTCGGCGGCAACACCAACGCCCCCGTCATCATGATCGCCGAAAAGGCCGCGGATTTCCTGCTCGGCGCCCAAGCCGGCATAGGTACATTCTCGGATCGAACTTTTCCGCCGCCTGCGTAATCTTCTCTCCAGGTTTTTCGCTCACGGCATCAGGTCCGATCCGCAGCCGCTGAAATATGACCCCCTCATATTCCCCCACGGCGGCAACGAATCGGAACGGACCATGACGGTGCCGTGAGCGTCTTTCTTTACCGGAGGCTCGAGCCATGAAGTCCGACACCGAGATCAAACGAGACGTCGAGGCGGAGCTGCGCTGGGACCCCGAGATCGACCAGACCGACATCGCCGTCAAGGTCAACGATGCGGTCGTGGCGCTGACCGGCTTCGCCCGCAGCTTCCCGGAAAAGTATCGCGCCGAAGCCACGGCCAAGCGCGTCATGGGCGTCACCGCCGTGGCCAACGACATCGAGGTCCGCCTGCTCTCGGGGGATGCGTTGACCGATCCGCAGGTCGCCCGCGCGGCGGTCGCGGCGCTGCAGGCGGCGCTGCCGCTTTCCTGGCAGGAGGTCAAGCCGCTCGTGCACGACGGCCACGTGGCGCTCGAAGGGACCGTGGAGTGGCACTACCAGCGCGAGAAGGCCGAGCACGCGATCCGCGACCTCAAGGGCGTCGTCAGCGTGCGCAACTCGATCCGCATCAAGCCGCGCGTGGCGCCCTCGGAGATCAAGCACAAGATCGAGGAGGCGTTCCGCCGCAATGCCGAGGTCGACGCCCAACACATCACGGTCGACGCCCAGGGCGCCGAGGTGACGCTCCGGGGCGAGGTGCGCTCGTGGGCCGAGCGCGACCAGGCGCAGCGCACCGCGTGGTCGGCGCCCGGAGTGATGCAGGTCAGGAACGAGCTGCAGGTCAGAACCTGATTTCAAGCCGCTCGAGCCGGTCCATTCCCACGGCTTCCTCCGGGTCACCGCCGCCTCCCGCCTCGAGGTCGCGAGTTCCGCGGCCAGCGTGCGCACGACGATCGATCCAGCCCCGCGCGCGGCCGGAATGCGATGCGCGTCACGTTCCGCGGCGCTTCGCGGCAAGTCCGTATGGCTCGGACGCGGGATACTGCCCAACATCGAGCGCAATCCCCGCGGGAGCCATGGTGCGCAGGCCGCCGCGGGCTACCGTTGACGGGCCGCCGCCCAAAAGAGTACGAGATGCTCAAGTCATTCGACACCACCGCTCTTTCCAACTCGGAAGAGCGGCACCGGCTTCAGGACCGCCTCATGAACGTCTCCCGCATGGCGGCCATCGGGGAGATGGCGGCCGGCATCGCCCACGAGCTCAACCAGCCGCTCGCGGCCGTCGCCAACTACGCGCAGGCCTGCGAGCGGCTGCTCGGGCAGCCGGAGCCGGACCTCGCGGAGATCCGCGACGCGCTGCGCGAGATCACCTCCCAGGCGGTGCGCGCCGGGGACATCATTCACAGGCTCCGCAGCCTCGCGCGTGTCCCGGAAGCGCGCCGCGAGGTGACCGACGTCGGCGTCCTGCTCGGTGAGCTCGCGGAGCTGATCGAGGCCGATGCGCGGCAGCATCAGACGCGCTGCCGCGTCGAGCTTGCCGGTGGCCTGCCGCGGGTCGAAGTCGACCGGGCGCAGATCCAGCAGGTCGTGTTGAGCCTGGTACGCAATGCCCTCGAGGCGCTCACCGAGAGCCCGCTCGACTCGCGCGAGCTCATGATCCTCAGCGCCCTCAACCCCGCGGGGAACATCGAGATCTTGGTCTGCGACAGCGGTCCCGGGGTCTCACCGCGCATCGCCGAGCGGCTCTTCGACCCTTTCTGCACGAGCAAGGCGGCGGGCACCGGGCTCGGGCTCGCGAGCAGCCGGACGATCGCCCGCACCCACGGCGGTGCGCTCGATTACCGGCCGAATCGGCCCGCCGGCGCCTGCTTCGTCCTCACCCTGCCCCCGGCGCGCGGACTGTGAGCCGTCCGGCCGGCGCGGTTGCGGCAAATACCGATGACGCTGCGCGTTGACCCCGATTGGTCGAGACGCGCATCCGAAGTACGGTGCGCGTGGGGATGACTCGCACCGGACGAACTCGATGAAAGCCAGAGAGCGACTGCCGACCGTGTTCGTGGTGGACGACGATGCCGCCGCCCGCGGCTCCTTGCGCATGCTGCTGAAGTCCCTCGGACTGCACGCCGTGGCCTGCGACTCCGGCGCGGCGTTTCTCGCCGCCTACGATCCCGAGCAGCCGGGATGCCTGCTGCTCGACGTGCGCATGCCCGGGATGAGCGGCCCGGAGCTGCAGCAGCAGCTCAACGCGCGCGGGGCCATTCTCCCGGTCATCTTCATCACCGGCCACGGCGATGTGGCGATGGCGGTCGAGGCGATGCGCCACGGCGCGTCCGATTTCCTGCAGAAGCCGTTCCGTGACCAGGAGCTGCTCGATCGCGTGCAGCGGGCGCTCAAGCGCGATGCCGCCCACCGTGCCGAGCTCGCGCGGCTGCACGAGATCCGCGACCGTCTCGAGTCCCTGACGCCCCGCGAGCGCGAAGTGCTTGCGCTCCTCAGCCGCGGCAGCCCCAACAAGGTGATGGCTCACGAGCTCGGCATCAGCCAGCGCACCATCGAGATCCACCGCGCGCGCATCATGGAGAAGATGAACGCCCCCTCGCTCGCGCAGCTCGTGCGAATGACCGCAGCGGCGCCGGGCGCGGCGTAGTCCGCCCCGCGCACCGCATCGGGCCTGGCCCGCGCCGGCCGGCAGCGGCGTAGTCCGGCGCGCGCACCGTGTCAGGCGTGGCCCGCGGCGGCCGGTCGCGGCTTCCGATCGGCCGCGCTCCGTGCCAAGCTAGGTCCCGATGCTCTCCCCCGAGCTCATTCACAGCGCTCTCGAGTCGGCGCCGGATGCGATGATCGTCATCGACGGCGACGGCCGGATCCTCTTCGCGAATCGGCAGCTCACGCACCTGTTCGGCTACGAGCCGTCGGAGGCCGTGTCGCTGCGCGTCGAGCAGCTCATGCCCGATCGCTTCCACGCCCGCCACCTCGAGCACCGCCGGAGGTTCCTCGGCGCCGAGCGGGTGCGGCCGATGGGCGCCGGACTCGAGCTGTACGCGCGCCGCAAGGACGGCTCGGAATTTCCGGTCGAGATCAGTCTCAGCCCGATCCACGACGGCGAGCGCGTGCTCGTCGCGGCGGCCATACGTGACGTCACCGAGCGCAAGCGCATCCGGAACGCGTTGATCGCCGCCCGCCAGCTCGCCGATGGGGCACGCGAGCTCGCCGACCGTGCGAACCAGGCCAAGAGCCGCTTCCTCGCGACGGCGAGCCACGACCTGCGCCAGCCCCTGCAGTCGCTTGCGCTGCTCAACGGGACGCTCCGCCGGATCGTGCAGGATCCTGACGCCCGCGAGGCGCTCGAGCATCAGGAGCAGGCGATCGGCGCGATGTCGCACTTGCTCAACGCGCTGCTCGACATCAGCAAGCTCGAATCGGGAGCCATCAGGCCCCAGACCGCCGACTTCGCTCTCGGGGAGCTGTTCGAGGAGCTCAGGGTGGAGTTCTCGGGGTTCGCCTCGAGCAGGGGGCTCACGCTTGCGGTCGCGTGCGAGGACCAGGCCGTGCACACCGATCGCTCGCTCCTCGGCCAGATCCTGCGCAACCTGCTCTCCAATGCCATCAAGTACACCCGCGCGGGCGGCGTGCGGCTGCTCGCGCGCGCGAGCGCGACGGGGGTGAGGGTGGAGGTGACCGACACCGGGATCGGCATCGCCGCCGAGCAGATTCCCTACATCTACGACGAGTTCTACCAGGTGGGCGTGACTCCCCACAGCACCCGCGAAGGCTATGGCCTCGGCCTGAGCATCGTGCGCCGCCTCGTGAACCTGCTCGGAATTCGAATCGAGACCACCTCGCAGCTCGGCAAGGGCTCGCAGTTCGCCCTCGAGCTGCCTCGAGCCAGAGAGCGGATCGGGACCGCCCCTCGGCCCGCGCCCGAGGTCGCGACCTCCGCCCGGCGCGCTCGCCCGTGCGTGCTCCTGGTCGAGGACGATCCCGCGGTGCGGGATGCGACGCGGATGCTGCTCACGGTGGAGGGCTACCAGGTGCTCACCGCGGCATCGGTCGACGAGGCGGAATGCCGCGCGCGCGAGCACGCGGCGATCGACCTGCTCATCACCGACTATCACCTGAGCCGCAGCGAGACCGGACTTCATGTGATCGCGGCGCTGCGCAAGCTCCTCGGCGCCGAGCTCAGGACGGTGCTGATGACCGGGGATACCTCGGCGGCGGTGCGTGACCTGGCCGGCGACGGGCAACTGCGGATCGCCAGCAAGCCGATCCGCGCCAACGAGCTCCTGGGAATGCTGAGGGAGCTCCTGGCCGGCTAGTTTCCCGGCACGGCGGCTCGCGGCTAACGCAGGCCCGGGCGCGCCACGACGGTCGCCACGGCGAGCAGGATGAGCCCGACCACGATCGCGAGGAGAACGTGCCGCGCGCGCACTTTC
>JAKAZP010000413.1 GCA_021815905.1 Pseudomonadota bacterium
GAGAAAGTCGAACTCCCCGGCCTGCAGCATCGGCAGCGCCGTCTTGCCGTCATCGGCCTCGGTGACGTTCGAGTAGCCGAGGTCGTGCAGCAGATTCTTGATGATGCGGCGCATGGTCGAGAAGTCGTCGACCACCAGAAATTTCAGATCTTTACTCACTGCATGCCTCGTATTGTCTGACGCGCCGGCGCCGGGCGCATCGTGTGCCTACGCCTCCCGCTTCGCCGCGCCATGCGGATCTCCGCGCCATTGCGCCAGCCGCGCCTTGAGCCGCACGAGCGCCTGCCCGTGCAGCTGACAGGCGCGCGACTCGGTCACCTTCAGCACGGCGCCGATCTCCTTCAGGTTCAGTCCCTCGCTGTAGTAGAGCGACATCACCAGTTTCTCGCGTTCCGGCAGCCCCTCGATCGCATGCGCCAGCGCGGCGCGGAATCCTTCATCGGCGGTCTCGCGGAAGGGATCCGCCTCGCCTTCGCTCGATGCGGCCGTCGCATCATCGAGCACCGCCAGTCGACAGCTCGCCGCGTCCTGCACCATGGAGTGATACTCCTCGAGCGGCACGCCGAGCTGCTGCGCGATCTCCGCATCGCGCGCATCCCGCCCGGTGCGCCGCTCGATCTCCTGCACCGCGGTCGCGACTGCCCGCGCCTTCCGGTGCACCGACCGCGGCGCCCAATCGAGCTTGCGCAGCGCATCGATCATCGCTCCGCGGATGCGGATGCCGGCGTAGGTCTCGAAGCTCGCGCCGCGATTGGGCGCGTAGTTCGAGGCGGCTTCCAGCAATCCGAGCATCCCCGCCTGCATCAGGTCGTCCACCTCCACGGAGGGCGGCAGCCGGCCGGCCAGGTGGTACGCGATGCGCTTGACGAGCTCCGAGTGCCGCGCGACCAGCTCGCTGGCCTCGCCCAGCCCCCGGTGCGGCCCGTAGGCGCTCGCCGCGTTCATGGCACCAGTTCCAGCCGCGCCGCGGTCCGTCGCACCAGCCGCTCCACGAAGAACTCGATGTTTCCCCGCGGACCGGGTGGTACTGGCCATTTATCGGCCGCACCCCCGAGTTTCTTGAATGCCCGGGCGGCGGCGCTTCCCGGATAGGCGTCGATGACCGGGCGCTGCTCCCTCACGGCGCGGTGCAGGCGCTCGTCCTCGGGTATCTCGCCGGCGAATTCCAGCACCACGTCGAGGAAGCGCGCCGTGACGCGCTCGAAGCGCCGGAACAGCTCGAGCCCCGCGCCCGGCTCTCGCGTGCGGTTGGCGAGCACCCGGAAGCGGTCGACGCCGTGATTGCGACTCAGGACCTTGACGAGCGCGTAGGCGTCGGTTAGGGAGGCCGGCTCGTCGCAGATCACCACGAGCACGTGTTGGGAGGCCTGCGCGAACTGCAGCACCCCGGGGGCGATGCCGGCGGCGGTGTCGACGATGAGCACGTCGACGCGCGCGGCGAGGGAGCTGAACGCCCGTACCACGCCCAGGTGCTCCGCGGTGCCCATGGCCGCCAGATCCGCGGCGCCCGAGGCGGCGGGCACCACGTGGAAGCCCTGCGGGGCCTCGAGCAGCACCTCATCGAGCGTGCGCTCGCCCGTGATCACGTGCGCCAGCGTGTAGCGCGGGGAGAGGCCGAGGAACACGTCGGCGTTGGCGAGCCCGAGATCGCCGTCGAGCAGCACGACCTTGCGCCGCGCCGCGGCGAGCGCGCAGGCGAGATTGACCGAGACGCTGGTCTTGCCGACGCCGCCCTTGCCCCCCGTGACGGCGATCACCTGCACCGGGCGGGCGAGCGACTGCAGGGTCGCATTGTTGATCAAGCTGAGCTCAGGTGGTGGCATGGGACAGTCTTCCGAATCGTCGTCGCAGGAGATCTTCGTCGGCCGACGCGCCGGTTGCTCTCGCGAGCCGCACGGCCTGGGATACCAGCTCGAGCGAGCGCGCCGGCCGCAGATCCTCCGGCACGCGCTGGCCGTCGCTGACGTAGGCCACGGGCAGGCGCGAGCGGATGAGCACCGACAGGGCGCCCCCGAGGCTCGCCGCCTCATCGAGCTTGGTGAGCAGGCAGCAGCCGGGCTGGACCGGATCGAAGCGCCGCACCGACTCCTCGATCGCGCCCGCCTGGGTGCTGGCCGCGAGCACGAGCGCCGGCTCGATGCGCCCGGCGCACCGTGCGAGCACCTCGAGCCGCGCGGGCAGCTGTGCGTCGCGGATGCTCGATCCCGGAGTGTCGACGAGCACGAGGCGATGACGCTCGAGCCGTGAGAGGAGCTCCGGCAGCGCCTCGAACCGCTCGGGCACGTGCACCGGAACGCCGAGCAGCTGTCCGAGAGCCTGCATCTGGTCCTGCGCGCCGATGCGCACGGTGTCGGAGGCGACCAGCGCGAGCTCCGTCGGCCCGTGGCGCAGGATCCAGCGCACCGCGAGCTTCGCGAGCATCGTCGTCTTGCCGACACCGGTCGCGCCGACGAACGCGACGCGTCCGCCGCTCTCGAGCCAGCGGTCGCCGGTCACCCGCAGATACTGCGACAGACCCGCGATGGCGAAGCGCCGCGCCTGGGTGAGGTCCACGCGCTCATCGAGCTGCCCGACGAGATGATCGGCGAGCTCCTGCGCGATGCCGATCTCCGTCAGCTCGCGCAGCAGCTCCGTGTGCACCGGCGCGCGGCGCGTGCGCTCGCTCCAGAGGAGCTGCGAGAGCTGCGTCTCGAGCATGCGGCGCAGCGTCTTCAGCTCGCCCTCCATCGAGCCGGCGGGGTGCTCGCCCTGGGGGGCCGAGGCGAGCGCGCTCGCCGCCTCGATGGGATCCGCCGGCTGCGGCGCGGGCTCCCCGGGGGGCATGCCGGCGGCGGCCGCCTCGAGCCGGGAGACCTCGAAGTCGACGGCGGCGGTGATCTCGATCCCCTGCGCCGTGCGACGCGAGGTGAGAATCACCGCATCCTCGCCGAGCTGCTCCCGGACGGAGCGCAACGCCTGTCGGATGTCGGGAGCCGTGTGTCGTACGATCTTCATGGGCTATCTTCCGACCGCGGTG
>JAKAZP010000414.1 GCA_021815905.1 Pseudomonadota bacterium
GATGTGCGCGGGAAGGATGACGGGGCCGCCGACCAGGATGAGCGCGCGCTGCAACAGGTTGTCGAGCTCGCGAACGTTGCCCGGCCACGGGTACGTGAGCAGCAGGTGGGCCGCCTCGGCGCTCAGCGCCGGGATCGGCTCGCCCGCGCGGCAGCGGGCGGTGAGCAGCTGCATCGCGAGCGGCAGCACGTCGTCGCGCCGCAGCCGCAGCGGCGCGATGGCGAGCGGAAATACATTGAGCCGGTAGTAAAGATCCTCGCGAAACCGTCCGGCGGCCACTTCCTCCCGCAGCCGGCGGTTGGTCGTCGCGATGACGCGCACGTCGAGACTCACCGGCTCGAGGCCCCCGAGGCGCTCGACCTCGCGCTCCTGCAGCACGCGCAGCAGTTTCGCCTGCAGCGAGAGCGGCATCTCGGTCACCTCGTCGAGCAGCAGCGTGCCGCCCTGGGCCTGCTCGAACTTGCCCGGGTGCGAGGCGTGGGCGCCGGTGAAGCTGCCGCGCTCGTAGCCGAACAGCATCGCCTCCAGCATGTTCTCGGGTATCGCGGCGCAGTTCACCGCCACGAACGGCTGCGCCGAGCGCGGCGAGCGCCGATGGATGTAGCGGGCGAGGACTTCCTTGCCGGTGCCGGACTCGCCGACGAGGAGCACGGTGCAGCCGCTCGGCGCCACTCTGCGCGCGAGATCGAACAGCCGGCGCGAGCTCGGTGCGCAGGCGACCGGCTCGGGACCGGTGCGCCCGGCGCCCGCGCCGCCCGGCAGTGGATCGTGATGTTCCGACATCTAACCTCCCCCGTGTGGGGACGCTTCGTCACCGGGGAGGGTGCAAGAGCCGTGCCGGGCCGGGTTGGCCGTCGGCGTGTGACGGGCGTCACGACACCGGCGGCAATGCGCCGGCCGCCGCGTCAAACTTCCGTCGCCGCCTCGAGCAGACCGAGCTTGCGCAGCTTCTCGACCAGGGTCGTGCGCCGCAGGTTGAGGTAGCGCGCCGCATGGGCGACGGTGCCGTCGGCGCGCTCGAGGGCCTGCAGCACGAGCGATCGCTCGATCGAGAGCAGGTGCGCCTTGAGGTCGATGCCCGCCTCGGGAAGCATCGCGAGCGATGCGGGCTCGGGGTGGGGCTCGGGCGATGTCGGGCCCGTCGCGAGGATCCCGAGCGCCGCCACATCGCTCAACACCGGTTCCGGGCCGTCCCCGGGCGCGGGGCCGGGCGCCTCGGCCGCCGGGTGCCAGGCCCAGTCCCGCGGCGGCTGGTACTTATGCGGCAGCTCCTCGGGCTCCACCGTCCGGCCGGCGCAGACGATGGTCAGCCGCTCGATCAGGTTGGAAAGCTCGCGGATGTTGCCGGTCCACGGGTGCAGCGCGAGCGCCGCCAGCGTGCGCGCGGAAAGCTGCACCGCCGCGCGGCCTGCCTCGATGTTGCGCCCGATGAGATCGCGCGCGATCTGCGGCAGGTCGTCGATCCGGCTGCGCAGCGGCGGCATCTCGATCGGAAAGACGTTCAGGCGGTGAAACAGGTCCTCGCGGAAGCTGCCGCGGCTGATCGCCTCCTCGAGGTTGCGATGGGTCGCGGCGATGATCCGGACGTCGCAGCGCATCGGAACGTGGTTGCCGACGCGCTCGAACACGCGCTCCTGCAGCACGCGCAGGAGCTTCACCTGCATGGTCGGGCTCATGTCGCCGATCTCATCGAGAAAGAGCGTGCCGCCGTCGGCGATCTCGAACCGGCCCTTGCGCGCGCTGATCGCGCCGGTGAAGGCGCCTTTCTCGTGGCCGAAGAGCTCGGATTCGAGCAGCTCCGCCGGAATCGCGCCGCAGTTGACGGCGACGAACGGCCGATGCCGTCGCGGGCTCAGATCGTGAATCGCGCGCGCGGCGACTTCCTTGCCGGTGCCCGATTCCCCGAGCACGAGCACGGTCGAATCGTGGGGGGCGACCTGACGGATGAGCCGGATACAGGCGCCGATCGCGGCCGAGCCGCCGGTGGGGAGCCGGGCGCTGCGTGGGGCGCATTCGCTCGCGTGGTGGGCAATGCCGCTCGTCTCGATTCGACCGAAGTTCGAGATGCATTCCGCAGCCGACGTTGACACTCCGCCCAACCTTTCGTGTTTTTCTGTCGATGCGCGGAGCGGACTTCAAACATAACGACCCGGCGCGCGGCGGTAATGTCGCCGAAATCGCACAGCTCGAGCTGTGACATATGTCCGTTTGCGCGGAAAATGCGCGCACCCGAGCGCCGCAAGCCGTGACTTCCTTCACGACTTCGCGCTCGGGCGGCGCGCCGCGGCGCCCATCGCCGCTATTCGGCGGCGCCTCGCGGGCGGGTGCGGCTGCCGGCGATCTGCCGGCGGTGGCGGCGAAAGGCGAGCTTCTCGATCAGGTCGGCGACGGGCTCCCCGAGCGGCACGAAGCGCGCCTTGACGACCCCGTCGGGCGTGACGCTCGTGATCCGGCCGGGCAGTCGAACAGGCTGTGCCAGGCACTCGTGCAGGTATACCTCGAGCACGCCCTGGGCGCCGGCCTCCGGCAGCGGCGCGGCGCCGCGCCATGCGGCGCCGAGCGCATTGAACCGGACGGCGCTCGGCGCGGGGCGCGGTCGGTTATTCGCCAGAATCTGACCCACGAGGTCCAGGAGCAGGTTGATCTTGCGCTCGAGGCGCATGAGATCGGCCGCATAGGGTGTGTTCTCGTCGGCCTTCTCGACCAGCGGTCCGTGCTCGTCCATGGCCTCCCAGGCCTGGAGGACCTGCAGGTTGCGCTCGGCGAACCCGGCGGCCAGCTCCTGGTCCGGCGGTGCCGGCAGGGCGCGCCAGAGCACCGGGAGCACGTCCTGGAAGGCGAGCTCCTCGTAGAGTACGACCGTGTCGGCCCCGTCGAACATGCCCCCTGTATCGGCAGGCGGGTCCATGGACTTTAGGGGCCCGGGGCGCCGAAGGCGCCGGGGGGCGCCCTCAATCCTCCATCAGGAAGCTTGGGAGCTGCTCGCTGCGGCTCGGGTGGCGGAGCTTGCGCAG
>JAKAZP010000415.1 GCA_021815905.1 Pseudomonadota bacterium
AGCCAGCCGCGGACCGTCTACGCGGTGATCCAGGCCAAGGGCGGGGTGCTGTGGGCCTCGCACGACGACGGCAGCCACTGGATGAAGGTCAGCGACAATCACAACGGCGACGTGCGGCCGTTCTACTTCACCCAGCTCGCCGTCATGCCGAACGATGCGCAGCGCCTCTTCCTGCTCTCGATGAAGATGATGGAGAGCAAGGACGGCGGCAAGCACCTGTTCTACGCCGACAAGGGCGTGCACGTGGACCATCACGCCATCTGGATCGATCCGAGCAACCCGCGCCGCATCATCCAGGGGAACGATGGCGGCGTGTATCTGTCGCTCGATGCCGGCAGGCACTGGCGCTATCTCGACAACCTGCCGATCGAGCAGTACTACGAGGTGGCGGCGAGCGCCGCGAGCAAGCCCTGGCCGTATCTCGTGTGCGGCGGACTGCAGGACAACAATTCCTGGTGCGGGGCGAGCAGCGACTACGAGCGCGCCGGCGTCACCGGCGCCCAGGACTGGTTCACCATCGCCGGCGGCGACGGCCAGTACGCGATACCGGCGCGCAGCGACTCCTCGATCATCTACACCACGACCGATGACGGCGACGCGACCCGCATCGACCGCGTGAGCGGGCGCCGGCGCAGCATCAATCCGTACCTGCGCGACATCCTGAGCGGGTCGCTGCTCTCGGGCAAGCCGATCTCGCAGCAGAAGTACCGCTTCGACTGGACCACGCCGCTCGCGGTCTCGCGCAGCAACCCGAACGACCTCTACCTCGGGGCGGATGTCGTGTTCCACAGCACCGACGGCGGCCGGCACTGGCAGGCGGTGAGCCCCGATCTGACGCGCAACGACAAGGCGAGGCAGGCACCGAGCGGCGGACCGACCACCCACGACATGAGCGGCGCGGAGACCTACGACACCATCCAGTCGCTCGCGCTCGCGCCGAGCGATCAGAAAGTGATCTGGGTGGGAACCGACGACGGCTGGGTGTGGGTGAGCCGCGATGCGGGCGCCCACTGGAAGAAGGTGACCCCGGGCGGCGCGCCTCAGTGGGCGCGCGTTTACCATATTGCAGCCTCGCCCTTCGACGCGGGGACCGCCTACGCGGCCTTCGACGCCCACGAGCTCGGCAACGACGCGCCGTACGTCTACCGCACGACCGACTACGGCCGACACTGGACGAAGCTGACCGCCGGTCTGCCGCAGAGCAGCGTCGAGGTGGTGCGGGAGGATCCCTACCACGCGGGGCTCCTGTTCGCCGGCACGCTGTCGGCGGGCCTGTACGCCTCGTGGGACGACGGTGCGCACTGGCAGCCGCTGCGGGCCAATCTGCCGCGCGGCATCTCGGTGATGGACCTCACGTTCGCGCCGGGCTCGCACGGCCTGCTGCTCGCGACGCACGGGCGGGGAATCTACGTGCTCGATGATCTGCGTCCGGTCGAGGAATACGACGCGCAGGTCGCGCGTGCGCCGTTCCACGTCTTCAAGGCGACAGCGGGCGTGCTGCTTTACACGACCTACACCAACGGCGGTGGCCCGAGCGCCTATCTCGCCCCCAACGCGCCGACCGGCGCGGTGATCAGCTATCGGCTCGCGAAGGCGCTGAAGCCCAGCCCCGCCGAGAAGGCCGCGCACCACGGCCCGGTGCGGATCGAGATCCGCGACAGCGGCGGCAACAAGGTCGCGACGCTCTACGGGCCGGGCAAGGCCGGCATCGACGAAGTGGTGTGGAACCTGCGCTATCGCGGGCCTGCGAAACTCAAGCCGCCGCTCGCCTTCCCCGTCCCCCTGTACGCGGGTTTCGGCGGCGGCCCGAGAGTGGTGCCCGGGACGTATACGGCGGCGGTGCGCGCCGGCTCCGCGACCCAACAGGTCGGATTGAAAGTGCTGCCCGACCCCCGTTACCGACTGCCTGCCGGCACTTATCGCGCCGACACCGAGGCCGGACTCACGGCCCGCGCGGAGATGTCGGCGCTCAACCGACTGCTCAACCACGTGGCCGCCATTCGCACCGCCCTCGGCGGGGTGCTCGCGCGCGCCCGCGCCGATGACAAGTGGTCGAAGCGGCACGCGGCGCTCGTGAGCCAGGGCAAGACGCTCGACAAGCAGCTCGGGGACTTCGAGAGCACGCTCTGGAACCCGCACACGCAGCACGGCGCCTCGGAGGACTTCCTGCGCCACTTCACCCGCTTCCACCAGCACATGCAGTCGATCTACGGCATGGCGAGCGGGATCTGGGGCGAGAAGCCGAGCCGCCAGATGCGGGAGCTCATCGACGCCGATCATGCGCGCATCGAGCAGCTCCTCGGCCACTACCACGACGCCCTGCTGAGTCAGGTGAAGGCGTGGAATTCGGCCGCGTACGCCGCGGGCGTCGGCACCTTGCCCACCGGAGCGCCGGTGACGCTTCACGCCCCCGAGGCGCTGCCGGCCGGGCAGTCCTAGGGCGCATGCTCTCGCCCTCGACCGCGATCACGGCCTGCGTCACGCGCTCGAGGCGCTCTGTCTCTGCGCCCATCGCGGAGGGCCCGATCATGACGCCGGTGACGAAAGCCCCCGGGTGTGCTGCGAAACCGGCGGGGCTTGCCCGGGCTGGACTCGGGGGACACGCATTCCCCATGGATCCGCTTACGGGAAAAGCCGAAACGATATCAACGAGTTGACGGTTACCCCCGTTGGGGGGGTCAGTAAGCGTTGCGGTCGCGCCAGACCACCCCGACAGTCTTGACGATGATCTTGAAATCCAGCCAGGGCGACCAATGGCCCAGGTATTCGAGATCGTATCGCACGCGCTCGCGCATCTTCTCGACGGTGTCGGTCTCCCCGCGGAAGCCGTTCACCTGTGCGAGCCCGGTGATCCCCGGCCGCACTTTGTGCCGGATCATGTACCCGCTGATGAGATGGCGATAGAGCTCGTTGTGAGCGACAGCGTGGGGCCGAGGGCCAACGACGCTCATCTTGCCCTCGAGCACGTTGAACAGCTGCGGCAGCTCATCGAGCGAC
>JAKAZP010000416.1 GCA_021815905.1 Pseudomonadota bacterium
TCGGCACGCAAGCGCTCGCGGACATCCGTCGCCGCACACCGCGCAGCGGCTCCCGCCCCGAGGGTCGAGCTCGTTGCCAGTGCGCAGGCACCGCAAGCCGTGAGGCAGAACGCCTCGATCTCGGGTCAGGCGTCGTTGAGTCCTGGGATCAACAGGGTGGCGACCTCCAGTCAGACGCGAATCCTGCTATGGAAGTCCTCCGTGAAGCCCTGCAGATCGATGTTGATCGGGTCCATGGGGGCAAACAGCTCCGCGCGCGACCCAGGGCAGAGATACCCGGCAGTGACCGCGACATTGCGCACGCCGTGCTTGCGGGCCGCCTCGGCGACACCGATCGAATGCTCCAAGGGCGCCGCCGGATCGTTGCAGGTCCGGGCGCGGGCCGGAGCACACAGCCACGCGCCGTGGTCGTGCCGCACACGCGGCTCATGAGCGGCATGTGCGTCGGATTCTCTTACAAATTGAAAATAGACGCCCGGTGCAGATGATTCAACTAAATGAAAATAAAGATTTATTTAATGATGGCCCGGAAAATGCATGCTACTCACCGAAAGAATTATGACGCTTCCTTCTCGGCCTCGAATCGAACCGTAGAATATAAGAGTGAGGAGAAAATTCATGAGACACCGAATGCTTGCGATCGTCTCGGGCACAGCGCTCGCGTGGGCCGCAGCCGCGGCGCCGGCGCTGGCGGGCGGTCTGAACTGGAACTTCTGGCAACTGGGCGGAAGCCCGGCTTCACCCGGCACGGACCTCGGCGGCATCCATTACACGTTCACCCAGGGATCGCAGTCCATCACGGCCTGGTCGGTGGGCCCGTGCAGCTACACTTGGTGCCAGGGCTCCCAGGACCTTTACCTGAAGAACGGCGGCTCGGCCTCGGAGCAGGGCCTCGGCCTCACGGGTGATCCCAGCGGCACCAACGAGATCTATTATCCCCTGGGTATCTACCTTGATTTGAGCGGCATCACCGGCCATGTCTCCAGCGTGTCGATCGGCTCGCTGCAGTCGGGTGAGAGCTGGCAGATTCAGGGTACGAACAATCCGTACAACAACACCTGGACCACGCTCGGCGCGGGCACGGGCGGCGGCATTGAGAACTTCAGCGCCGCGAGCCTCGCGAACTACTCCCTGCTGGTCATCGACGAGCCGTACGCCGGATACCCCTCGAGCGGCTCGAACGACGTCGTCCTGATGTCAGTCACCACCGTGCCGGAGCCGGGCACCCTCGCCCTCCTCGGCTTCGGGTTGGCGGCCCTCGGGTTCGCGGTGATCCGCCGCCGCAACGCGCGGACCGACGCATAATCTTCGGCGTCCCGATCGATACGATAAGAAGACTCGATACGCGCTCGGAAAGCCGGCGGCCTCACAGCCGCCGGCTTTTTTCTTCCGCTGCGGAAATTCCGTATATATCGGCCCCGAGCCCCGCAGTAGCGTGGGCCGATGCACAGAAATCACTCCGTCCGGTCCCCTTCCGCAGCCGAGACCGACTGCGCGACATGCCCTTCGGCGCGACGCTGCTGGGGAGATCTCACGCAGCCTCTGGAGGGCGTGCGGGCGCGACGCGAGATGCCCCTCGAACGAGGCGCGCTGCTGCTGCACCAGGGTGAGCACATCGGCGCCATATACGTTGTGGTCAATGGCTGCCTGATCCTGCGCGAGGCGCTCGGGGACGGCGGGCAGCGGGTTGCCGGACTGCGCTTGCCCGGTGAACTGCTCGGCGTGGAAAGCTATGCGCGTGGAGCTTATTCCTACACCGCACAGGCGGCCACCGAGGCCACGGTGTGCCGCCTCCTGCTGCCTCCGGCGGGCAGCGGCCGGGCCAACGCTCCGCTTCTCGAGCGGATCCTGCTGAAGTACGCCGTGCAGCCTGAGCTCACCGCCGCTCCCTGGGCGGGACTGCCGGCCGTCGAGCGCGTGGCCGCGTTCATCGAGAACTACGCGCAACGAGCCCAGGTGGCACGAGGGACCGACGCGCTGTTCAACCTGCCGATGACCCGGGCGGATATCGGCTCCTACCTCGGGCTGGCGCCCGAAACGGTGGTCCGCGCACTCGGGCAATTGCGAGGCGAGCAGCGCCTCTCGGTCCGCGGGCGCACCATTCGCCTCGTGGAGGCGCAGTCCGAGAGCGCCTCCCCGGCCGCCTGAGCCGGCCGCCGGGCTCGAGCGTCCGGGGCCGCCCCCTTGCGGCCGCTCCTCGTTGAAAAGCGCACCACGCGAGCGCGTATAATCGCCGCGCATGATGCAGCAACTGACCGAGCGATTGGCGGGCGAGCTCGGCGCCCTGAAGGAACAAGGCCTCTACAAGCACGAGCGCGTGCTCTCAGGACCCCAGGGGAGCGTGGTCCTCACCGGCGGACGCGAGGTGGTGAACCTCTGCGCCAACAACTACCTCGGGCTCGCCAATCACCCGGCGGTGGTGGCCGCCGCACGCGAGGCGATCGAGCACTTCGGATTCGGCATGGCCTCGGTGCGCTTCATCTGCGGCACCCAGACCGTGCACAAGCGGCTCGAGGAGCGGCTCAGCCGCTTCCTGGGCACCGAGGACGCGATCCTCTATTCCTCCTGCTTCGACGCCAACGGCGGGCTCTTCGAGACGCTGCTCGATGAGCGCGACGCGGTGATCTCCGATGCGCTCAACCACGCGAGCATCATCGACGGCATCCGCCTCTGCAAGGCGCAGCGCCTGCGCTACGCCAACAACGACATGGCGGAGCTGGAGAAGTGCCTGCGGGAATCCGCCTCGGCGCGCACCCGCCTGATCGCCACCGATGGCGTGTTTTCCATGGACGGCATCATCGCCAACCTCCGGGGCATCTGCGAGCTCGCCGACCGCTACGATGCGCTCGTCATGGTGGACGACTCGCACGCCACCGGGTTCATGGGCCCCGGCGGCCGCGGCACCCCCGAGCATTGCGGCGTGGCCTCGCGCATCGACATCCTGACCGGCACGCTCGGCAAGGCGCTCGGCGGGGCGAGCGGCGGCTACGTCGCCTC
>JAKAZP010000013.1 GCA_021815905.1 Pseudomonadota bacterium
GCCGATGATCGGCGCCCCCGCCTCCTCGAGCGCGCGCGAGAGCTTGAGCGGCGTCTGCCCGCCGAACTGCACGATGACGCCCTCGGGCTTCTCCTTGTGCAGGATCTCGAGCACGTCCTCGAGCGTTAGCGGCTCGAAATACAGCCGATCGGAGGTGTCGTAGTCGGTCGAGACGGTCTCCGGATTGCAGTTGACCATGATGGTCTCGAAGCCGTCCTCGCGCAGCGCGAGCGCCGCGTGCACGCAGCAGTAGTCGAACTCGATACCCTGCCCGATGCGGTTCGGGCCCCCGCCGAGGATCATGATCTTGCGCCGCTCGTCGGGGTTCGCCTCGCACTCCTCCTCGTAGGTCGAGTAGAGGTAGGCGGTGAAGGTGGCGAACTCCGCGGCGCAGGTATCGACGCGCTTGTAGACCGGTCGCACGCCGAGGTCGTGGCGCTTGGAGCGCAGCGCCTTCTCCGGCAGGTCGAGCAGCCTGGCGAGGCGGCTGTCGGAGAAGCCCTTGCGCTTGAGCGCCCGCAGCCGCTCGGCCGTGAGCGCGCCGAAGCCCTCCGTGCTCACCCGCGCCTCCTCGGCGATGAGATCGTCGATCTCGGCGAGGAACCACGGATCGATGTGCGTGAGCTCCGCGATCCGCTCGAACGGCCAGCCGGCGCGGAACGCATCCGCCACGTACAGCAGACGGTGCGCGCCCGGCGCTCGAAGCTCGTAGGCGAGTCGCCCCTGGCCCTCCTCCCCGAGCGGCAGCGTGGCGAGCGGCGAGAGGCCGTCGAGCCCGGTCTCGAGACCCCGCAACGCCTTCTGCAGCGACTCCTGAAAGGTGCGCCCGATCGCCATCACCTCGCCCACCGACTTCATCTGCGTGGTCAGACGGTCGTTGGCCGCGGGAAACTTCTCGAACGTGAAGCGCGGAATCTTGACCACGACGTAGTCGATCGCCGGCTCGAACGATGCCGGCGTCGCCCCGCCGGTGATGTCGTTGCGCAGCTCATCGAGCGTGTAGCCGACGGCGAGCTTGGCGGCGATCTTCGCGATCGGGAAGCCGGTCGCCTTGGAGGCGAGCGCGGAGGAGCGCGACACGCGCGGATTCATCTCGATCACGAGCAGCCGGCCGTCGCGCGGGTTGACCGCGAACTGCACGTTGGAGCCCCCGGTGTCGACTCCGATCTTGCGCAGCACGGCGATCGAAGCGTCGCGCATGCGCTGGTACTCCTTGTCGGTGAGCGTCAGCGCCGGGGCCACGGTGATCGAGTCCCCGGTGTGCACGCCCATCGGATCGAGGTTCTCGATCGAGCAGACGATGATGCAGTTGTCCTTGTGGTCGCGCACCACCTCCATCTCGAATTCCTTCCAGCCGATCACCGATTCCTCGAGCAGGATCTCCGATGTCGGGGAGGCGTCGAGCCCGCGCGCGGCGATGTCCTCGAGCTCTTCGCGGTTGTAGGCGATGCCGCCGCCGCTGCCACCGAGGGTGAAGGACGGACGGATGACGAGCGGGTAGCCGATCTCCCCGGCCGCGATCGCGAGCGCCTCATCGAGGCTGCGCGCGATCTGCGAGCGCGGCGTCTCGAGGCCGATCTCGCGCATGGCGTTGCGGAACTGCTCCCGGTCCTCGGCCATGTCGATGGCCGCGCGCGAGGCGGCGATGAGCTCCACGCCGTGCCGCTCGAGCACCCCCTCGCGCACCAGATCGAGCGCCGTGTTGAGCGCGGTCTGCCCGCCCATGGTCGGCAACAGCGCGTCCGGGCGCTCCTTCTCGATGATGCGGGCCACGGTGCGCCAGTTGACCGGCTCGATGTAGATGGCGTCCGCCATCTCCGGGTCGGTCATGATCGTCGCCGGGTTCGAGTTCACCAGAATGACCCGATAGCCCTCCTCGCGGAGCGCCTTGCAGGCCTGAGCGCCGGAATAGTCGAACTCGCACGCCTGACCGATGATGATCGGGCCGGCGCCGATGATCAGGATGCTGCGTATGTCGGTGCGCTTCGGCATGTCAGCGCCCGGCGAGTCGCAGCTGCGCCTGCAGGCGGCGCAGCATCAGGTGGTTGAATCGCTCGAACAGCGGCTTCAGGTCGTGCGGTCCGGGGCTGGCCTCGGGATGCCCCTGGAAGCCGAAGGCGGCGCGGTCGCGGAACGCGAGCCCCTGCAGCGAGCCGTCGAAGAGCGAGCGGTGCGTGGCGCGCACGTTGCCGGGCAGCGTCGTCTCGTCGACCGCGAAGCCGTGATTCTGGCTCGTGATGAACACGCGTCCGGAATCGAGATCCTGCACCGGGTGATTGGCGCCGTGATGGCCGAACTTCATCTTCACGGTGCGCGCGCCGACGGCGAGGCCGAGGATCTGATGGCCGAGGCAGATGCCGAACACCGGAACGTCCGTCTCGAGGAGCTTGCGCGTCGCCTCGATCGCGTATTCGCAGGGCTCGGGGTCGCCGGGGCCGTTCGAGAGAAACACGCCGTCCGGGGCGAGCGCGAGGGCCTCTTCGGCGCCGGTCTGCGCCGGCACCACCGTCACCCGGCAGCCGAAATCGGCGAGCAGCCGCAGGATGTTGCGCTTGATGCCGAAGTCGTAGGCGACCACGTGCAGCCGCTGGTGCGCGCGCACCGGCGCGCGCGCGCCCTCCGGCCAGACACTGCCCTCGTTCCACTGGAAGCTGCGCTTGGTGGTGACCACCTTCGCGAGATCCATGCCCTTCAGTCCCGGAAACTTGCGCGCCGCCTTGACCGCCGCGGCCGTGTCCACCTGCTCGCCGGTCATGATGCAGCCGGCCTGCGCGCCTTTCTCCCGCAGCACGCGGGTGAGGTGCCGGGTATCGATGCCCGAGATCGCGACCACACGCCCGCGCTCGAGAAACTCGCCGAGCGCCTCGTTGGACCGCCAGTTGCTCGCACGCGAGGGCAGGTCGCGGATCACGAGCCCGGCGGCGAAGATCTGCGCCGACTCGAGATCCTCGGGCGTCGCGCCGGTGTTGCCGATGTGCGGGCAGGTGAGGGTGACGATCTGACGGGCATAGGACGGGTCGGTGAGAATTTCCTGATAACCCGTCATGGCGGTGTTGAAAACGACTTCACCCGTGGTGTTGCCTTTGGCGCCGATCGACTGGCCGCGGAAGATGGTGCCGTCGGCCAGCGCGAGCACTGCGGGTACGCTCACTGCAATCTAACCTCGTTATGTGCCCTCACCGCTCGAGCCGTGCCTGCAATCGCGCCTCCCCGAGAGAGGCGCCACCCGGGCGGCGTGCGAAAGCAAGTGAGTAAGCGGCCCGGGGCCGTTCCCCGGGCCGCGGGATCGAAGGCGGCCGAGGGGCCGCGCTCGCGCAAAGGGCCGTCCGGCCGCTTTGCGCCCATGTACAAAGCGGGAGGAGTTCTCATCGAACATCCTCCCGCCTTGCATGGACTAACCCGTACACGGATTAGAATGAAATTTTACGGTCCGCAGCCCCGAGTGTCCACGGAATTCAGCCTCCCGCGCGCCCCGGCAGGCGGCGGCCCGCGACGCCCGGTCATCATACAAATTGCTGATTATCATAGAGAATATCCCGCATCGCATAGCGCCCTGGGGGCCGCCCCGCAAGCCAGAGCGCCGCCCGCAGCGCCCCGCGCGCGAAGATCGCGCGGTCGCTCGCCCGATGGCCGAGCGTCAGCTGCTCGCCGGGGCCGGCGAGCAGCACGGTGTGCTCACCCACCAGATCCCCGCCTCGAACGACGGCGAAACCGATCTCCCCTTGCCGCCGCGGCCCGACCCGGGACCGCCCGGCGCCGGCGGTGGCCTCCTCGGCGGCCAACCCGCGGCCATCGGCCGCCGCGCGGGCGAGGGACAGCGCGGTGCCCGAGGGGGCATCGCGCTTCGTGCGATGGTGGGCCTCCAGGATCTCGATGTCGAAGTCCTCGGGCAGCGAGCGGGCGGCGATCCGCACCAGCTCCTCGAGCAGCGTCACGCCGAGACTGGTATTGCTCGCGATGAGCAGCGGGATCTCGCGCGCGGCCGCAACCAGCCCGGTTTCGGGAAGCTCGGCGTCGATTCCGGTCGTGCCGATCAGCAGCGGCTTGCGTGCGGTGCGGCAGGCGGCGAGCAGCGGGCCGGTCGCCTGCGGCTGGGAGAAATCGACCACCACGTCGGCGCCCGCGAGCGCCGCCGAGGGGTCGCAAGTGACCGCCACCCCGAGCGGCCCGGCGCCGGCGAGCTCGCCGGCATCGCGCCCGAGACTGGCGCTGCCCGGCGAGGCGAGCGCTCCGGTGACGATGATCTCGGGAAACTCCGTGGCGGTGCGCACCAGCGCCCGGCCCATGCGCCCGCTGATTCCGACGATGACGGTGCGAACCCCCTGCACGCGCGCTCGCTCAGGCGCCCGAGAAGAAGCGCTTCACGCCCTCGAAAAAACCCTTCTCGCGCGGGGCGTGCCGCTGTCCGTCCTGCCGCAACGACTCCTCGAGCTTGCGGATCAGCTCGCGCTGCTCCGCGTTGAGGTTCACCGGAGTCTCGACCACGAGCCGGCAGAACAGATCCCCGCGCGAGCTGCCGCGCACGGGCTTCACCCCCTTGTCGCGAAGCCGCAGCACGCGGCCGGACTGCGTCTCGGCGGGAATCTTCAGGGTCACGTGGCCGTCGAGAGTCGGGACTTCCACCGATCCGCCGAGCGCCGCGGTGGCGAAGCTGATCGGCACTTCGCAGGAGAGATGCTCGCCGTCGCGCTCGAAGATCGGGTGCTCGCGCACCTGCACCTCGACGTAAAGGTCGCCGGCGGGGCCGCCGTTGCGTCCCGCCTCCCCTTCCCCCGACAGCCGGATCCGGTCGCCGGTATCGACCCCGGGGGGAACCTTGACGGAAAGCTTGCGCGTACGCCGCACGCGACCTTGCCCGAGGCAGACGTCGCAGGGGTTCCTGACGAGGGTTCCGACGCCGCGGCAGCGCGGACAGGTCTGCTGCAACTGGAAGAATCCCTGCGAAATGCGCACCTGTCCGGAGCCGCCGCAGGTCTCGCAGGTGACCGGGGCGCTGCCCTTTGCGGCCCCGGTGCCGTGGCAGCTTTCGCATGCATCGAGCTTCGGCACCTCGATTTCGACCGTGTGGCCGAAGACCGCCTGATCGAGCTCGAGCTCGAGCTCGTAGCGCAGGTCCGCGCCGCGGAAAACCTGCGCCCTGCCGCCGCGGCGGGACGTGCCGAAGATGTCTCCGAACACTTCGCCGAAGATGTCGCTGAACGCATCCCCGGGACCGAACCCGCCCGCGCGGCCGCGCGCGCCCGCCGCGGCCGCCTCGACGCCCGCGTGCCCGTACTGATCGTAGGCGGCGCGCTTTGGGGCGTCGGTGAGCACCTCGCAGGCCTCCTTGGCCTCCTTGAAGCGCTCCTCGGCCTCCTTGTCATCGGGATTGCGATCGGGGTGGTATTTCATCGCGAGGCGGCGGTAAGCCTTCTTGATCTCCGCCTCGGTGGCCGTCCTCGGTACGTCGAGTACCTTGTAGTAATCGCGCTTCGACATCTTGGCTACTGTCACATATCACCGCGCCGCCCGCCACGATCCCGTACGCGCTTCTTGCGGCCTCACCCGAGCGGCCCGACCGCTCCCTGCCTCGCGCGCGATGCGAAAGCCGCTCGCCAGGCAGCCCAGGGCCGTCCCCGGGCCGCGGGACCGAAGGATCAGGACGCCTTGCGCCCCTTGTCCTTGACTTCCTCGAACTCGGCGTCGACGACATCCTCGCGCCCGCCGCCCGGCTGAGCGCCCCCGGCGCCCGATGCCTGCGAGCCGCCCGCGGAGCCGGCGCCCTCGCCGGGCTCGCCCGCGGAGGCAGCGCGCTGAGCGATGCCGGCGGCGGCCTGCGCCAGCGCTTCGGACTTCTTCTCGATGACGTTCCGGTCGTCGCCCTTCAGCGCGGTGCGCAGATCCGAGATCGCCGACTCGACGCCCGCCCGCTCCGCCGGCTGCACCTTGTCGCCGAGGTCCTTCAGGCTTCGCTCGACGGCGTGGATCATCGCATCGGCCTTGTTGCGCGTCTCGACCAGCTCGCGGAAGCGCTTGTCCTCGGCCGCATGGGCCTCGGCATCGCGCACCATGCGCTTGATCTCGTCCTCGTTGAGGCCGCTCGAGGCCTTGATCACGATCTTTTGCTCGCGTCCGGTCGCCTTGTCCTTCGCCGAGACGTTGAGAATGCCGTTCGCATCGATGTCGAAGGACACCTCGATCTGCGGCATGCCCCGCGGCGCCGGCGAGATGTCCGACAGGTCGAACTTGCCGAGCGACTTGTTGTCGACCGATCGCTCGCGCTCGCCCTGCAGGACGTGGATGGTCACCGCCGTCTGATTGTCGTCGGCGGTCGAGAACACCTGCGAGGCGCGGGTCGGAACGGTGGTGTTCTTCTCGATGAGCTTGGTCATCACGCCCCCGAGGGTCTCGATCCCGAGCGACAGCGGGGTCACGTCGAGCAGCAGAACGTCCTTGACCTCCCCGGTGAGGACGCCCGCCTGAATGGCGGCGCCGACGGCCACGGCCTCGTCGGGATTGACGTCCTTGCGCGGCTCGCGCCCGAATAAATCCTTCACGTACTTCTGCACGAGCGGCATGCGAGTCTGGCCACCGACCAGAATGACTTCGGCGATGTCGCTCGTGGAGACTCCCGCATCCTTGATGGCGGTGCGGCACGGAGCGATCGTCTTCTGCACCAGCTCCTCGACCAGCGACTCGAGCTTCGCGCGGGTCAGCTTGATGTTGAGATGCTTCGGTCCCGAGGCATCGGCGGTGATGTACGGCAGATTGATGTCGGTCTGCTGCGTCGAGGAGAGCTCGATCTTCGCCTTCTCCGACGCCTCCTTCAGGCGCTGCATCGCGAGCGGATCCCGGCGCACGTCGACGCCGGACTCCTTCTGGAACTCCTCGGCGAGGAAATTGATGATGCGCAGATCGAAGTCCTCGCCCCCGAGGAAGGTGTCGCCGTTGGTCGAGAGCACCTCGAACTGACGCTCGCCGTCGACTTCCGCGATCTCGATGATCGAGATGTCGAAGGTGCCGCCGCCGAGGTCATACACGGCGATCTTGCGATCGCCCCCCTGCTTGTCGAGCCCGTAGGCGAGGGATGCGGCGGTCGGCTCGTTGATGATGCGCTTGACCTCGAGACCGGCGATGCGGCCGGCATCCTTGGTCGCCTGGCGCTGGGAATCATTGAAGTAGGCGGGCACCGTGATCACGGCCTCCGTGACCGGCTCGCCGAGATAATCCTCGGCCGTCTTCTTCATCTTCATGAGCACCCGGGCGGAGATCTCGGGCGGGGCCATTTTCTTCCCCTGCGCGTCCACCCAGGCGTCGCCGTTGTCGGCGCGCACGATCTTGTAGGGGACCATCTTGATGTCCCGCTGCACGACCTCGTCCTCGAACTTGCGGCCGATGAGGCGCTTGACGGCGAACAGGGTATTGTGCGGATTGGTGACCGCCTGGCGCTTGGCGGGCTGGCCGACCAGCACCTCGTTGTCCTTGGTGAAGGCGACGATCGACGGCGTGGTACGGTCCCCCTCGCTGTTCTCGATCACGCGGGGCTTGCCGCCCTCCATGATGGCGACGCACGAATTGGTCGTGCCGAGGTCGATGCCGATTACCTTTGCCATGGGTTTACTCCGCCAGAGTCTCGTTCCAAAAGAGGGATGTTCCGAGGGTACTTACTGGGTGTACGCCGCGCCGATTCAAGGCCGGGCTGGCGATTTCGCGACCCCGCGCCTCAGCGGTGCCGTCCCGCTGGCGCCCCGGAGGGGGCCTTGGAGACGATCACCCGGGCGGGACGGATGAGACGGCCGTTGAGCGCGTAGCCGGTCTGCACGACCTGGATCACCGTATTGGGCTCGGCGGTCGCGGATTCCTGGGCCAGCATCGCCTCGTGCCGGCTCGGGTCGAAGGGCTCCCCGAGCGGCCGGATCGCGGTCACGCCGAGTCTCTCCAGAGCCTTGGACAGCAGCTGCAGCGTCGCCTCCTGGCCCTGCTTGAGGCTCTGCGCGTCCACCTCGCGGGTATCGGCGCTCTGCACCGCGAGCTCCAGGCTGTCGCGCACCGGCAGCAGCTCGGCGGCGAACTTCTCGAGACCGTAGCGATTGGCGGCCTCGATGTCGCGCTGGGCGCGCTTGCGCACGTTGTCGAGCTCCGCCACGGCCCGCAGGTACTGATCCCAATTGCCGCGAGCACGCTCTTCCGCCCGGGTCAGCGCCTGCTGCAGCGTCTCGAGCTCGGCCGGGGAAGATCCCTCATCGGGCAGACCGCCCGCCGCGGGTAGCCCCTCGCGAGGCTCGCGCCTGCCGTTTTGCTCGCTGCTCATCCAGGAACCTCCGCGGTACGAAAGCCAGTAAGCGCGGCTCGGGGCTGCTCCCTGAGCCGCAGGACCGAAGGCGGCGAAACAGCCGCGCTCGCCCGCAGCGCCGCAGGCGACTTCGGGTCCATCAGGTCGGGATCAACGGCGCGAATTCAAGGCGGCGCCGAGAAGTTTCGCCGTCATGTCGACGATCGGAATCACCCGCTCGTAGGCCATGCGCGTGGGGCCGATCACCCCGAGCACCCCCACCGCCGAGTCCGGCGAATCCGCCGATCCGTAGGGCGCCGCGACCAGGCTGCAGTCGTCGAGGATCTGGTAACCGGATTCGTGGCCGATGAAGATCTGCACCCCTTCCGCGCGCAGACTCTGATCGAGCAGGTGCAGGAAGTCGCGCTTCTCGTTGAACGCCTCGAACAGGCGCTTCAGTCTCTCGACGCTCGAGAGCTCCCCGACCCCCATGAGATTGGTCTCGCCCTTGATCACGTATTCGAGCCCCTCATCGGCGGCGGCGCCGGATTCGAACACGTGCTGTGCCACCGAGATGGCGTCCAGCATGATCTGGTTCATGTGCGCGTGCGTCTCGCTCAACTGCCGCAGGATCTCATGGCGCACCTGGCCGAGCGAGCGGCCACGGAATTGCTCGTTGAGGTAGTTCGAGGCGCGCTTGAGCTCATCGGGCGAGAAGTAGCGCCCGAGGCGCACGATGCGGTTCTGCACCTCGCGCTCCCCGTACACCAGCACGGCGAGCACACGATTCTCCGAGAGCCCGACGAACTCGATCTGGGTGATGGAGGCATGGGCGCTGCGCGGCAGCGTGACCACCCCGGCGAGATGCGTGAGACTCGAGAGCAGCTGCGAGACGGTGGCGATGAGATCTTTCGAGTTCTCGCGGCCGCTCTCGAACTGGCGGCGGATCTCGGCGGCGGCGGCCTCGTCGACCGTCTGCACCCGCAACAGCGAATCGACGAAGAAGCGGTAGCCCTTGTCCGTCGGAATGCGCCCGGCGGAGGTGTGCGGGGAGGCGACGAAGCCGAGCTCTTCGAGGTCGGCCATCACGTTGCGGATCGTCGCCGAGGAAAGCTGCAACCCCGATTCCCGCGACAGCGAGCGCGAGCCCACGGGCTGGCCGTCGCGGATGTAGCTCTCGACCAGCACCCGCAGCAGGTGTTGAGCCCGATCGTTGAGCTGCTCTTCGCGGCCTTCCTGAGTCATATGCCAAAAACTATAGACGGGCGAGGCGACCGTCAAGCAACGCTCGCAGCCTCCTGCTACGATCCTGCCGATGGCCCTTCCCGTCGGCACGTGCGCGCTGGTCGGCAGATTCTGGGATCCGCGCGTCGCGGAATCCGCGCACGCATTGCTCGCGCACCTCGTGAGCCGGGACGTCCGGGTGCTCGTCGGCGCGGACTGGCCGGGAGAGGGACCCGCCGAGGGGTTCGAGAGGCTGCCCGAACTCGAGCTGGCTGCGCGCGCCGATCTCGTGATCGCGATCGGCGGGGATGGCACGCTCCTGTATGCCGCCGGCCTCGTCGCCCGCCGCGGCGTACCCCTCCTCGGGATCAACCGGGGACGGCTCGGCTTCCTGACCGACGTCATGCCGGAGGACATGCTCGAGTGCCTCGACGCGGCCCTCGAGGGGCGCCTCGAGGCGGACCGCCGCCCGCTGCTCGCCGCCTGCCTGCGCAAGGCGGGGGGCGGGGTGGCCGAGGCGCTGGCCCTCAACGACGTCGTGCTGCAGAAGCTCGCGACCGGCCGGATGCTCGACTTCCAGACGAAGGTCGACGGCCGCTACCTCAACACGCACGCCGGAGACGGCATCGTCATCGCGAGCGCCACGGGGTCCACGGCCTACTCGCTCTCCTGCGGCGGCCCGATCATCGAGCCGCACCTCGATGCGCTCGTCATGGTGCCGATCTGCCCGCATACCCTCTCCGATCGCCCGATCGTGGTGTCGGCGAACTCGGCGGTGGAGCTCGAGCTGATCGAGCGGCCCGACACGCGGGCCGAGGTCACCTGCGACGGCGCGATTCTCGGGGAGTTCGCCCCCGGGGACCGGCTCGAAGTGAAGTACGGGGGTGAGCGCGTCACGCTGCTGCATCCTCACGGGTACGACTACTTTCGTCTGCTGCGCTCGAAGCTGCGCTGGGGTCGCGGCAGTCCCGAGCGCTGAGCCGCGATGCTCACGTATCTGCAGGTCCGCGACTTCGCGATCATCGAGGCCACCGAGCTCGAGCTGCGGCCGGGGCTCACGGTGCTCACCGGCGAGACCGGCGCCGGCAAGTCGATCCTGGTGGACGCGCTGCAGCTGCTCGCCGGCGGCCGCGGCGGGCCGGACATGATCCGCCATGGCGCCGAGCGCGCCGAGATCTCCGGCACCTTCGAGCTGACGGGCAGCGCCGCGGCGCTCAAGCGCTGGCTCGAGGAGCAGGCGATTCCCGGAGGCGAGGAGCTCATCATCCGCCGCGTCATCTCCGGCGATGGGCGCTCGCGGGCGTGGCTCAACGGGCAGACGGTGCCGGTGCAGCTGCTGCGCGAGGCCGGCAATGTCCTGATCGACATCCACGGCCAGCACGAATTCCAGTCCCTGACCCGAGGCGCCTCCCAACGGGAGCTGTTGGACGCCTACGGCAGGCTGGAGCCCCTGTCCGGGCAGGTCGGAATCGCCTACCGCGTCTGGCACGAGATGCTCGAGCGCACCCTCGAGCTCGAAAGCCGTGCGCGCGACCGGGATGCGCGGCTCGATCTGCTGCGCTATCAGGTCGGGGAGCTCGAAGCCTTGCGGCTCGAGGACGGGGAGACCGAGCGCCTCACCGAGGAGCGCTCGCGACTGCTCAATCGGGGGCGTCTCGCCGAGGCGGCCCAAACCGCGCTCGCGTTGCTCTACCAGGGCGAGGACAGCAATGCCCACGCCGGCATCGGCCGCGCCCTGCAGGCGCTTCGGTCCGGGGCGGCGCTCGACTCCAAGCTCGCCCCGGTCGTCGCCCTGGTCGAGGAGGCGGAAGTTCAGGTGCGCGAGGCCACGCGCGAGCTCGAGCGCTATGGCGAATCGCTCGAGCTCGACACGACGCGCCAGCACGAGGTCGAGCGGCGGCTCGCCACGATCGAGGAGCTCGCGCGCAAGCATCACGTGAGCCCCCCCGAGCTCGCCGCGCGGGGCGAGCAGCTCGCCGCGGAGCTCGCCTCGCTCGAGCGCGCCGAGGTCGATCTCGCGGTGCTGCGCAAGGAGCTCGCCGGAGCGCTTGCGCGCTACCGCGACCAGGCGCAGGAGCTCTCGGCGAAGCGGGGCGCCGCGGCCGAGACTCTCGCCGCCGACATCACCGCGCGCATGCAGGCGCTCGGCATGTCAGGGGGCCGGCTCGAGATCGAGGTGGCGCAGATGCGCGCCGCGGAACCGACGCAGTACGGGCTCGATGAGATCGAGTTTCGCGTGAGCACCAATCCCGGACAGCCGCCCCGCTCGCTCGTCAAGGTCGCCTCCGGCGGGGAGCTCTCGCGGCTGTCGCTCGCCGTGCAGGTGGCGAGCAGCGCGACCGAAAGCCGTTGCATGGTCTTCGACGAGGTCGATGCCGGAATCGGCGGCGCGGTGGCGGAGATCGTCGGGCGCGAGCTGCGCTCGCTCGGGGAGCGGAGCCAGGTGCTCTGCGTGACCCATCTGCCGCAGGTCGCGGCCCACGGTCATCACCATCTGCGCGTCTCGAAATCGAGCGACGGCCGCAGCACCCGGACCGCCCTCGGCGAGCTCGCCGAGCCGGAGCGCGTCGAAGAGCTGGCGCGGATGCTCGGGGGACTCGATGTCACCGAGAAAGCGCGCGAGCATGCACGCGAGATGCTGCAGTCGGCGGCACGCCCTCGGCCGGAGCCGGCCTCCGAAGCGCGCCCGGGCGGCAGGCGGGCGCGGATCTCGCGCACGCGCTAGAGCGGCTTGCGCCGGTGCACGCAGCCGGGCTTGCGGCAATTGCCGTAGAGAATCAACGAGTGATCGCGAATCGCGAACCCGAGCCGCTGCGCGACCGCCGTCTGGCGCTCCTCGATGCCCGCGTCCATGAACTCTTCGACGCGGCCGCAGTCGAGGCAGACGATATGATCATGATGCGTGCCCTGGTTGAGCTCGAAGACCGCCATGCCGCCCTCGAAGTGGTGCCGCGTGACCAGGCCCGCCGCCTCGAACTGCGTGAGCACCCGGTACACCGTGGCGAGACCGATATCCTCGTTCGACTCGAGGAGGGTGCGGTAGATGTCCTCGGCGGAGAGATGCCGGGTGGCGCTGCCCTCGAGAATCTCGAGGATTTTCAGGCGGGGCAGCGTGACCTTCAGGCCCGCTTTTCGTAGGTCCTTGCCTTCCACGGTGTCATCCCCCACGAAGGAAGCCGCGCACGGGATGGGTCGCGGCCGAGTCTCGATCAGGTATGATCGTCCACATTATTGCGCATTTTCTCCCCCCACGGACTTCCATGCGACGTAGCCGCACAGAACGCACCACACTCTCCGTAACCCCTGCCACTGCCCCCGGGAGCCGCGCGCGGCGCCGAAGACCGGCGCTCGCTGCCGCGCTGCTTGCGCTCGCCGTCGGACTGTCGGGCTGCGTCTATCGCATGGACATCCAGCAGGGAAACTATCTCGACGGACCGGCCGTGCGGCGGTTGAAGGTGGGGATGACCCGCAAACAGGTGCGCTATCTGCTCGGCACGCCGATGGTCGATGACATCTTCGACCAGGATCGGTGGGAGTACGTTTACTACTTCAAGCGCGGCTACGTGCGCAGCCCGGTCGAGAGCCGCGTGGTCGTGTTCTTCCACAGCGGCAAGGTGGATCGGTTCAGGCTGCAGAACGTGCCGAAAGGCCGTCCGCTGGTGCCCGGCATGCCTTCCTCGGTCAAGAAATTCCCGATCTTCTGATGCGCGCCGTCGCGCGGCGCCGCTCGCGAGGGTCGGCTCTCAAGGGGCGATAGAGCTCGATCCGGTCGCCGTCGGCGGGCACGTCGGTGCGCGCGCGCAGCACGCCGAAGATGCCGACGGGGGCGCTGTCCCAGGCCACCTCCTCATCCGCGGCCTCCCGGCGCGCCGCCTCGAGGGCATCGGCGATCGTCGCCTCGCGCGCGAGCTCGAGAGTGAGAATGCGCTGGCGCCGCGGTCCGGCATAGATCACCTCGCAACGCTTGCGCGCCCCGGTCATGACTCGGCCGCGCCCGGAAGCTCCGGATGCGCGCTGCGGCTGCGCGCGACGAACGCATCGACCAGGGAGCTTGCAGTCTCGGCGAACAGCTGCTCGAAGAGCAGCGCGGACAGGGCGTTCTTGAACGCAAAGCGCATGGTGAGCTCGACCCGGCAGCCGTCCGCCCCGATGGGCGTCAGCAGCCACTCGCCCTCGAGCATGCGAAACGGGCCGCTCACCAGATGCATGGCGATCCTTCGCTGCGGCTCGAGCTCGTTGCGCGTGGTGAGCTCTCCGTGCAGCGGCCCTCTCCTCACCCCGATCGTCGCCACGATCTCGCGCTCCGAGCGCGCCTCGACCCGCGCGTGCGTGCACCACGGCAGAAAGCGCGGATAACTCTCGACGTCGTTGATGAGCGCGAACAGGCGACTCGGCGGCTGGGCGACGAGCGCCGAGCGCTTGACTTCTCGCATGCGGGCATTGTCCCAAGATCGCCGCCCCGGCGACAAGCACGGCGCGGGCCGTGCCGCCGGCATCCCCGACCGTGCCGCCGGCCGGCCCGCCGGAGCCCGGACCCGCGCAGCCGCGGCTCGCCTACAATGGCCCCCATGACCGCCAAGACGTCCGAACCCTCCCGGGTCATCGCCGAGAACCGCAAGGCGCGCTTCGATTACTTCATCGAGGAGCGCTACGAGGCCGGCCTCGCGCTCGAGGGTTGGGAAGTCAAGGCGATGCGCGCCGGACGCGCGCAGCTCAAGGAAGCCTACGTGTATCTGCGCGCAGGCGAAGCGTTTCTGATCGGCGCGCACATCTCGCCCCTCCCCTCGACCTCGACGCACGTGACGGCCGATCCCGTGCGCACCCGCAAGCTCCTGCTGCACCACAGCGAGCTCAATGGGCTCATCGGCGCGGTGGAGCGCAAGGGCTACACCCTGGTCCCGCTCGAGCTTTACTGGAAGAAGGGCCGCGCCAAGCTCGAGGTCGGACTCGCGAAGGGCAAGAAGCAGCACGACAAGCGCGCGGTGGAGAAAGAGCGCGACTGGCAGCGGGACAAGGCGCGGCTGCTGAGAAGAGGCTGAGCGCTCCGCGCCCCCTCAGGGCAGATTCATCGAGGTCAACGCCTGCGGCACGGTCTCGAGCGTGACGGACTTGCCGGCGCTCTGATAGACCAGGTTCACGGTCATCACCGTGTCGGTGTGGCTGGCGTTGCCGGGCGGTGGATTGGTGTTGTTGAGCATCTGCACGCCGAGGGCGAGGGCGAGGCTGTTGTCGATCTTCACCTGCAGCGCGAGATTGTCGCCGGTCATGGCATCGCTCGAGCCCGACTCGATGAGCCGCGAGCTCGGAATCTTGCTCGAGGCGGTGATCGCGTGCTGATAGTCGAGGGCGGCGTACCGCACCGCTTCCCGCACCACCGGCTGGGGCTTGATGGGGTGCCCGGTGGTCGAGTCCTCGATCCCGCCGGCGGAGTTGAGCGTGATGATGATCGGCCGCTGGATGCGGTACCCGACGCCGAGCTCGGCGGAAAGCCGCGTCGGCTTCGACTTCACGAAATTGTATCCGAGGCCGGTCGCAAGGCTCTTCGGGTAGTCGAATCCGCTGAAGAGGTTACGGTCGTAACGGCCGGTCCCGAACCAGAGGCCACGGGCCCCGAAATGGTCCAGGTGCCGGGGGTGGGCGAGCTCGTGTTGCTACCCTG
>JAKAZP010000417.1 GCA_021815905.1 Pseudomonadota bacterium
TCGCCGGCGCGGACGTCACGATCGGAGCCACCACCGCGCTCGACACCGCGCTCGAGGCGATCGACAGGCTCAGGGTGACCGCCTCCTCCCACCGGCGCGCGTTCCTGGTGGAGGTGATGGGCCGTCACTGCGGATACCTCGCGCTCATGGCGGGCATCGCCGGCGGCGCCGAGGCCATCGTCGTGCCCGAGGTCGAAACCCGGCCGGAAGACGTGGCGCAGTGCATTCGGGACACGTGGCTGCGCGGCAAGAGTCACGCGATCGTCGTGGTCGCCGAAGGCGCCCGCTACGATGCCGAGGGACTCGCCGCCTGGTTCCGCCAGCACTCCGAGCGGCTCGGCTTCGAGCTGCGCGTGACGCGGCTCGGCCACGTGCAGCGCGGCGGCGTGCCGGGCGCCTTCGATCGCCTCATCGCCACCGAGCTCGGCGCCGCGGCGACGGAGGCGCTGCAGCAGGGAAGGCGCGGCCTGCTGCTCGCGATGGCCGGGGGCCGCGTCACCGCCCAGCCCCTCACCGCCTCGGCGCTCGCCCCGAAGCCGATCGATGCGCGACTGCTCGAGCTCGCCGGGGTGCTGGCGAGATGACCGGAGATCCAACATGCTGCTGAATACGCTGTACACCCCCGAGGTGATCACCTGCGGCCCGGGCACGACGGCGCTCGCCGCCGCGCGCCTCATGCGCGCGAGGCACGCCGGGGATCTGGTCGTGGTCGAGGACTCGGGCGAGGATCGCATCCCGCTCGGCCTCGTCACCGATCGCGACATCGTGGTCGAGGTGCTCGCCCGGGATCTCGATCCCGCCAGCACCCCGGTGAGCGCCTTCATGCGCAAGCCCCTCGTGCTCGCGGAGGAGTCCGAAGACGCCGCCGTCGCGCTCGAGCGCATGCGCCAGCACGGCATCCGGCGCCTGCCCGTGATCGGCCGCGACAAGCGTCTGGTCGGCATCGTCGCGCTCGATGATCTGCTGCGGCAGCTCGCCGCGACGGCCGGCACCCTCGCCGACATCATCGCCGCCGAGCAGAACCGCGAGCAGCGCCAGAGAAGATAGCTCGCCGCGCGAGGCGAGCGCGGCGCATTGCGCGCGCGCCCTCCCGACCCGGAGGCACCTCGTGCCGCGCCGGCGCGTGAGTGACCCCTCTTGCGCCAACCGCGTCGCCGCCGGGCGACGCGCGTCGCCGTCCCCCGACGCCGCTTCCTTCGGCTCCTCCGGTACGCCATTGCCGGGGTGCGACGTTGTTAACACCCGAGGCAGCCGATTTGAGGCTGAATGTGTACTCAACACTGGCAGCGAGGATCACCGCTTATGTTGAAATTCCTCCGGACCTTTCTCACCGCGGCCGCCGCGGTCGTGGCGCTCGCCGGACTGTCCACGCCCGCGATGGCCGACACCCCGTGGCAGGCGCATCATCCCCGCCGCGAGCAGCTCAACGGCCGGCTGGTCAACCAGAGCCGCCGGATCCACCGCGAGGTGCGCGAGGGCGGGATGACTCGCGCGAAAGCGGCGCGCCTGCACCGCGCCGACCGCCGCATCCGCAGGCAGGAACGGCGCATGGCGGCCCGCAACGGCGGCTACGTCACCCGGGGCCAGCAGCGCCGGCTCAATCGCGAGGAGAACCGGGTCAGCCGGAAGATCCCGAAGTAGCCCTCGCGAGCGGCAGGGCGGGAACGACGAGGCCGCTCGCCTCGCCGAACCCGATGCGCGCCCGCCCTGCCCGCTCGCACCAGCCTCTGAAGATCACGCGGTCGCCGTCCTCGAGGAACCGGCGCGTCTCCCCGCTGCGCAGCTGCAGCGCTCGCGCGCCGCCCGCGGTCAGCTCGAGGAGCGAGCCCGCCTCCTCCGGAGCGGGACCCGACTGCGTGCCGCTGCCGATGAGGTCGCCGGGCTGGAGGTTGCAGCCGTTGACCGTGTGGTGCGCGAGCATCTGCGACACCGACCAGTAGGAGTCCCGGAAGCTCGAGCGCGACAGCCGCTCGGGCTCGACGCCCGCGGCGCGCATGGCGGCGGTCTCGATCGCCACCTCGAGCGTGAGATCGATCGCACCGGCGGAGCGCAGCTCCCCGCAGTCGAGATACGGCAGCGGCTGCGGGTCCGCGGCCGGGCGGCTCCAGGACGAGCGAAACGGCGCGAGCGCTTCGAGCGTCACCACCCACGGCGAGATCGTCGTCGCGAAGCTCTTGGCCAGGAAGGGACCGAGCGGCTGGTACTCCCAGGACTGCACGTCGCGCGCGGACCAGTCGTTGAGCAGACACAGACCGAAGATGTGATCCTCGGCCTCGGCGATCGGCACCGGCTCGCCGAGCCGGTTGCCCGCCCCGACGAGGATGCCGACTTCCAGCTCGTAGTCGAGCCGTGAGCTCGGGGCAAGCTCGGGGCTGCCGGCGCCGCGCGCCATCACCTGGCCGTGGGGACGGCGCACTTCCTGCCCCGAGACGCCGATCGAGGATGCGCGGCCGTGATAGGCGATGGGAACCCACTTGTAGTTCGGCAGCAGCGGCTGATCGGGCCGGAACAGCCGCCCGACCGCGGTGGCATGGTGGATGGAGGCGTAGAAGTCGCTGTAATCCCCGATCCTCACCGGCATTGCGAGCTCGATGCCCGAGAGCGGCACCAGCGCGTGCGCGAGCTTCCCGGCGCGGGGCGAATCCGCGCGCAACATCCGCGAGAGTCCGTGTCTCAAGGCCGTCCAGGCGGCTCGCCCGAGAGCCATGAGCTCACCGAGCGAGGGCGCCGCGCACGCCGCGAGCGCCTCGGCCTCCAGGCCCGCGAGCGGAGTCAACACCTCGAGCGCGCCGAGATCGAGCGCGTAATCCCCGATCGCGACGGCGCAGCGGAAATTCTCCTGCGTGCCCGCGCGGCGAAACACCCCGAGCGGCAGGTTCTGGATGGGAAAGTCGGTGCCGGGGCGGTTGGCCGATTCCGCCCAGCTGCGCAGCGCGGGGTCGTGCGTCGCGTCGATCGGCCGCACGGGTGGCAGGCTCCGCGCCCG
>JAKAZP010000418.1 GCA_021815905.1 Pseudomonadota bacterium
GGCGAAGCATCCCGGCGTGTGCACGCTGTCGCGCCGGCCTCATGGCGAGGGGCGCGTGACCGGGCCGCATGTCGCCGCTGCCGGGCACTCGGCGCACCCCGCCGAGCTCAGCGCGCCGCGCGCCGCGCGTGCGCCGTCGTCGCGATGAGTGCGATCCTCTTTTACGATCCGGTGTGTGCGCGCGCGTACGACAGCGAGACGCTGCGGCGTGAGGCGCTGGGCGGAACGGAGGCGACCGTGGTGCGCATCGCCGATGCGCTCGGCGCGCAGGTGGCGCAGCACAACCGCGCGCGCCCGAGCGGGCGTTACGTGCCACCGGAGCGCGATGCGGGTGTCGGGTCTGTTATCGTCAACCGCGACTCGCGCGCGTTGCCGCTCGTGCGGCGGCTCTATCCGAACGCCCGGGTGTTTCTCTGGCTGCATGACCGTCTGCGCCCGGGCTCACGCCGCGCCCGCTGGCTCGCCTCGACGGCCTCGCTGCTGCGCGAGCTCGATGTGCGCATCATCTGCGTCTCGGACACGCAGCGCGCGGCGGTGGAGGCGACGCTGCGCTGGATGCGCGCGGGCGGCAGTATTCAGGCGCGCACGATCTACAACCCGATTGACGATGCGCTGCAGCCGGATGGCTCTGCGGTCGATGAGCGCAAGCTGGTGTTCCTCTCCTCGCCGAACAAGGGACTGAAGTTCACGCTCGATGCGTTTCGCGTGCTGCGCCGGCGCATGCCGGACCTCGAGCTGGTGGTGGGCAATCCGGGCTACAGAGAATACCGGTGGTCGGCGATCGAGGGGGTGCGCTTCCTCGGGCCGCAGCCACAGGAGCGCATGCACCAGGAGGTGCGCAGCGCGCTGTGCACGTTCTTTCCGAATTTCATCATCCCCGAGACCTTCGGCCTGGTGTTCGCCGAATCAAACGCGCTCGGCACCCCGGTGCTCAGCCACGATTGCGGCGCGGCCCGCGAGATCATCGGCGATGCGCGGCAGATCCTGCCGGTGAGGGGCGCTGCGCGAGTGTACGAGCGGCTGGCCGGCCCCCTTGCGCCGAGCTGGCGTGCGTGGCCGGCGCGCACGGCGGGGCGCCTCGGGTTGTTCGATGCGTATCTTGAGCGCATCCGGGCCTGGCGTGCCGGGGAGCGGCCCGTGACCGGACCGGATCCGCGCTTCCGTCTCGCGGTCATCGCCGCGCGCTGGCGGGAGGAGCTCGCGCGGTGAGCGCGAGCTGCGCCCCCGGCGCCCCGCGCATGCAATTGCTTACACACGCTCGGCGTGGCGCGGGCACAATACCGCCGCGGGCTGCGGCCCCATGAGCGCGATGAGCAGTCAATCCCTCCAACCTTTCGTCTTTCGCCACGGCCGCGTCGGCGACATGATCATGCAGACCGCGCTGCTCGAGCTGCTGCACCGGCGTTACGGCGGAACCTGCCAGGTCGTGGGCGCGGGCCCCTGGAATCCGAGCATCTTCCTCGGCCATCCGGACGTCGCGCAGTGCTGGACCTTGCCTCGGCACGCGCCCTTCCCCCTGACCCGGCAGTGGCCGCAGTTGGTGCGGGCGCTGCGCCAGAGCGCCCCGGCCCCGATCTATGTGTCCGAGTACCAGTATCGGCAACTGCCGCGCGTGAAGCGTCTGCTCGCCACCAGCGGCATCGACATGAGCCGCTGCGTGTTCATCGACGAGGAGCCGGGCGAGAAGGGCCATTGGGTCGATGCGCTGCTGCGGCTCGGGGCGCGCACGCCGCAGGCGCTGCGGGCGGCCGATTATCCGCTGCCGGCCGACTATCGGCGTGTGGCGCCTCGCCTGACCGTGTTGCCCTCGGAGCGACGCGAGCGGGACGCCTGGCTGCGCGCGCGCGGCTGGTTCGGCCGGCCGATCGTGCTCGTGCAGCCTGGCAATCACCGCAGCATGAGCCCGCGCCGCCGCCGCCGCTGGCGGGATCGGGACGACAAGGCCTGGCCCATCGAGCGCTGGCGCGAGCTGCTGCACGCGATCGGACAGCGTCTGCCCGATGCGGTGATCGTGCTGCGCGGGGCGGTGGAGGAAATTCCGATGCTCGAGGCGATGCGTGCGGCGATCGGGCTCGAGGAGCTGCAGATCGCCGGATTGGAGCTGCGGCCGCTGTTTGCGCTCAGCGAGGCGGCGCACAGCATGATCTCGGTCGACACCGGTCCGGCGCACGCGGCGGCGGCGCTGGGCTTGCCGGTGGTGGTGCTCTACGGGGCCGTTCCCCAGGCGGTGTGGCTGCCCCGCAGTCCGTCGGGCTCGCCGGTGATTGGCCTCGGCGGGCCGCCGCAGTCGGATCGGGCCGACCGGATCGAGGTGAAGACGGTGCTCGATGCCTGGTATACGCTGCTCGCCTACCGCGAGGCGAGGCTCGAGGCGACGGCGCCTGCAACCGCCGCGGGCGAGTCTTAGCCGCACCGTGACGGTCCATCGCAATCGCACCGCCGCGCGCGGCTGCGCGCACCGATCTGCTCGGGACGGACACCCGCAATGAAACTGCTCTTCGCCGACTCGACCACCCGCGGCTATGGCACCGAGCAGCACGCTGCGGCGCTCGCGATTGCCACCATGCGACGCGGCCACGCGGTGCGCTGCGTCGTGCGCGGCGGCAGCTCGATGGAGGCCCTCCTGCGTCAGGCCGAGGTCCCGTGCGTGGCGGTGTCGCCGGGGCGGGCGAGTGGCCCGCGTCTGGTGTTGAGCACGATCGCTCTGGCGCGGCGCGAGCGGCCCGACTGGCTGGTCACGGGCGATGGCCGCTTTCACTGGGTGTTCATGGGGTTGCGCCAGATGCTCGGCGCGCGAGTGGCGTTCTTTCGCCACTGGCCCGTCGTGCCGAAGAGAGGCCGGACCCGGCGAATGCTGGCGAGCCGGGCCGATCGGTTCATCCTGGTCTCGCGCTTCCACCGTGAGGAGTACCGCCGCCAGGGAATGAACGTGGCGCGCGCCGCGGTGCTGTACAACCCGATCGATACCGAGCGCTTCCGGCC
>JAKAZP010000419.1 GCA_021815905.1 Pseudomonadota bacterium
GGTGGCGCACGCCGATCGGAATGTAGGTCGACTGGTTCTCCTCGAGGAGGAACTCCTCATCCCCGCGCGTGATCCGCGCGGTTCCCGACACCACGATCCAGTGCTCGGCCCGGTGGTGATGCAGCTGCAGTGACAGGGTCGCGCCCGGCTTGATCTTCAGCCGCTTGACCTGAAACCGCGGTCCGTTCTCGATGCTGTCGTAACTGCCCCAGGGACGGAACACTTCCCGGTGCAGCGAGTGCTCGTAGCGGCCGCTTTCCTTGAGCCGGAACACGAGCTTCTTCACGTCCTGCACGCGGCTGCGCGGAGCGACCAGCACCGCGTCCTTGGTCTCGACGACCACGTGGTCCTTCAAGCCCACGACCGACACCAGGCGGCTCTCGGAATAGAGGAAGCAGCCGTCGGAGTCCTCGCAGATCACATCCCCCCGCGAGACGTTTCCACGGGCGTCGCTCTCGCTCGCCTCGTGCAGCGCCGCCCACGAGCCGACGTCGCTCCAGCCGGCATCGAGCGGTACCACGACCGCCTCGGAGGTCTTTTCCATGACCGCATAGTCGATCGAATCGGCGGGGCACGCCGAGAAGCGCTGGGCATCGATGCGCGTGAAGTCGAGATCGGCCTTTGCAGCCCCGAAGGCGTCCGCGCAGGCGCTCGCGATGGCCGGAGCGAACCGCCCGAGCTCCTCGAGGTAGCGCCGGGCGCCGAAGAGGAACATGCCGCTGTTCCAGTAATGCTCGCCCGATGCGACGAACTCGCGCGCCCGCTCGGCGGTGGGCTTTTCCACGAATCGCTCGATCCGATACGCGGAGCCGCTCGGGGCGCCGCGGTGGATGTACCCGTAGCCCGTCTCGGGCGCCGTCGGCACGATGCCGAAAGTGACGAGCTTCCCCGCCTGCGCGGCCCCGAGCGCCGCCTGCACCGCCTTGTGGAACGCCGGCACGTCCCGGATCACGTGATCGGCGGGCAGCACGAGCAGGAGCGGATCGCTCGAGCCGTCCGCGCCCAGCCCCTTCAGGGCGGCGTGCGCCGCGAGGGCGATGGCCGGTGCGGTATTGCGACCGGCCGGCTCGAGCACCAGCGCCTGCGGCTCGACGCCGAGCTGGCGGAGTTGCTCCGCCACGAGGAACCGGTGCGCATCGTTGCACACCACGATGGGAGCCCCGGCAGCGAGCCCCTCGAGCCTCGCCGCCGTCTGCTGAATCATGGTCCGCTCCCCGATGAGCGCCAGGAGCTGCTTCGGGTAGAGCTCGCGCGAGAGCGGCCAGAGCCGGGTTCCGGCGCCGCCCGAGAGAATGACGGGAGTGAGCATGGTGGACCTACTGGCCGATCGGGCTCACGAAGTGCTTGCGGCCGGATCGGGCGTGCGGCCGCGGCCGATGGCGTAGTACGTCAGGCCGAAGCGGGCGACCATCGCGGGGTCGTAGAGGTTGCGACCGTCGAAGACCACCGGCGACTTCATGATCTGCTTCAGGCGCTCGAAATCGGGACTGCGGAACTCCTGCCACTCGGTGACGATCGCGAGGGCATCCGCCCCCTCGACCGCCTCGTAGGCATTCCCCGCCAGCTCGAATTCCCTGCGCGCGCCGTAAAGGCGCCGCGCCTCCGCGCCCGCCACCGGATCGTAGGCCCGCACGCGCGCGCCGAGCTCGAGCAGCCGCTCGATGAGCCTGCGCGAGGGCGCTTCGCGCATGTCGTCGGTATTCGGCTTGAACGCAAGGCCCCAGAGCGCGACGGTGCGGCCCTCCAGGCGCTCGCCGAAGTGCCGGCGCATCTTATCGACCAGGACCTCCTTCTGCCGGGCGTTCACCGACTCCACGGCCTTGAGCACTGCGGGCTCGTGCCCGACCTCGTCGGCCGATCGGATGAGCGCCCGCACGTCCTTCGGGAAGCAGGAGCCGCCGTAGCCGGTCCCCGGATAGATGAAGCTGTAGCCGATCCGCGGATCCGAGCCGATGCCGACCCGCACCTTCTCGATGTCGGCCCCCAGGCGCTCGGCGAGATTGGCGAGCTCGTTCATGAAGCTGATCTTGGTCGCGAGCATCGCGTTCGCGGCGTACTTGGTGAGCTCCGCGGAGCGGATGTCCATCACGATGAGCCGGTCGTGATTGCGCGTGAACGGCTCGTAGAGCGCCCGCAGGAGCTCCGTCGTGCGGGGATTGTCGGTGCCGATGACGACGCGATCGGGCTTCATGAAGTCCTGGATCGCCGCGCCCTCCTTCAGGAATTCCGGGTTCGAGACCACGTCGAACTCGATCGAGGCGCCCCGTTCGGCCAGCGCCCCCTCGATCTCGCGGCGCACCTTGTCGGCCGTCCCGACCGGGACCGTCGACTTGGTCACGACGATACCGTAGCGGGTCATGTGCTGGCCGATGGTCCGCGCGGCGGCGAGCACATGGCGCAAGTCGGCCGAGCCGTCCTCATCGGCAGGGGTGCCGACGGCGATGAGCTGAAAGAGGCCGTGCTCGACGCCCCGCGGCGCATCGGTCGTGAACTCGATGCGCCCGGCTTTGGCGTTGCGCCGGATGAGCGCCTCGAGGCCAGGCTCGTGTATCGGTATCTGGCCGAGGTTCAGCCGCTCGATCTTGGCGGCATCGATGTCCACACACACAACATGATTGCCCGCGTCGGCGAGACAGGCCCCCGTCACCAATCCTACGTAGCCTGAGCCGAATATGGTGACGCGCATGTCGATACCGAGCGGAACCGGGGGTTAGGCAGCGTACTGGAAGCCCGGCCGGTCCTCAAGCGCCGGAGCGCCGCGGCTTCACGGAAGCGCAGCGCGCCGGCTCGCGGCTCGTCGTCCATGCCTCGCGGCGAAAACCGCCGCGCCCGGCCAACCCGCCCGGGAGCGGCGACAGATGACAGCGGGACCGCCGGCCGTTGCATCCGCCTCGAGGATCGCGGGCCGGGCGGGTTCCCTGCAGCTCACTCGCGCGGTGAGCGAAGCCGCTGCCGCAGGCCGGATCACTCCA
>JAKAZP010000420.1 GCA_021815905.1 Pseudomonadota bacterium
CGCCGGCCTCCCGCGCGACGGGCTCCGTCGAGGGTGATTCCAGCCGGCGCTCCTGCTGCTCGCGCTCGCGCTCGCGGCGCTCCTCCTCCTCGCGCGCTCGCTGCTCGGCCATGCGCCGGGTCTCTTCCTGAACCCTGCGCCGCGCCGCCTCCTCCTCCTCGATGCGGCGCCGGTTCTCCGCTTCCACCCGCTCGCGCTCGCGCCGCTCGGCCTCGGCCCGCTCGGTTTCGAGCCGCACCGCCTCTTCGGCCTCGCGCCGCTTCTGATCGATCTCGTCCTGCTGCGCGCGCGCCTGCTCCTCGAGCACGTCGCGCTTGATGTAGGTGCGCTTCTGGCGCACCTCGACACTGACCGTGCGCGCACGTCCCTGGACGCTCGCGAGCTTCAGCTCGCTCTGAGTCTTGCGCTTGAGGGTGATGCGGCGCGGTGCGGCATCGCGCTCGCTCTCGTCGCCGTGGCTGCGACGCAGATGTGTCAGCAGCTCGAGCTTCGCGTCATCGCTGATGCGATCGTCCGGGCCGGTGACCTTGATGCCCGCCTGATCGAGCTGCACCAGCAGCCGATCCACGGGCACCTTCAGGACCTCGGCAAATTGGGAAACCGTCACTTCCGCCATACGCTTCGCACCCTCAGGTCAATGACCCGCCTCGAACCAGTGTGCCCGAGCGGTCATGATGAGCTTGCCGGCCTCCTCGGCCGCGAGCCCCTCGATGTCACTCAAGTCGTCGATCGACTGCTCCGCGAGCTCCTCGCGCGTGCGCACCCCGCGCCGCGCCAGCGCCAATGCGAGATCCGGGCTCATGCCCTCGAGCAGCAGCAGGTCGTCCGCCGGCATCGACTGATCGAGCGTCTCCTCGCTCGCGATCGCCTGGGTGAGCAGTACGTCGCGCGCGCGGTTGCGCAGCTCTTTCACGATTTCCTCGTCGAACTCCTCGATGGAGGCGAGCTCCCCCTGCGGCACGTAGGCGATCTCCTCGATGGTGGAGAACCCCTCCTGCGCGAGGATGGTCGCCACGTCCTCGTCGACGTCGAGCTGCTTCATGAACATCTGCACGAGCGCCTTCGCCTCGGACTCGCTCTTGGCCTCGGCGTCGGACTCGGTCATGACGTTCAGCTCCCAGCCGGTGAGCTGGCTCGCGAGGCGGATGTTCTGGCCGCCGCGGCCGATCGCCTGCGAGAGCTTCTCCTCGGCGACCGCGATGTCCATGCTGTGGGAATCCTCGTCGACGACGATCGACATGACCTCCGCCGGCGACATCGCGTTGATCACGAACTGCGCGGGATTCGCGTCGTAGGGAATGATGTCCACCCGCTCGCCGGCGATCTCGTTCGAGACCGCCTGGACGCGCGAGCCGCGCATGCCGACGCATGCGCCCACCGGATCGATGCGCGGATCGTTGCTGCGCACCGCGATCTTCGCGCGCACGCCCGGATCGCGCGCGGCGCCCAGGATCTGGATGAGGCCCTGTCCGACCTCGGGCACCTCGAGCTTGAACAGCTCGATCAGGAACTCCGGCGCCGTACGAGTCAGAAACAGCTGCGGGCCGCGCGGCTCCGAGCGCACCTCCTTCAGAAAGGCCTTGATGCGGTCCTGCGCCTTGGCCTGCTCGCGCGGGATCATGTCGGTTCTCGGCACGAATCCTTCGGCGTTCGAGCCCAGGTCGATGAACAGCCCGTTGCGGTCGACCCGCTTGACGACTCCGCTCACGAGCGTGCCGACGCGGTCGCGATAGGCATCGACCACCTGCTGGCGCTCCGCCTCGCGCACCTTCTGCACGATGACCTGCTTCGCCTGTTGCGCGGCGATGCGCCCGAAGGCGACCGACTCCATCGGCTGCTCGACGAAGCCTCCGACTTCGGCGCCCGGGTTGATCTCGCGGGCGTCATCGAGGCGCAGCTCCCGCTCCGGAGCCTCGAGCTCATTGGAGTCGTCGGAAAACACCTTCCAGCGGCGGAAGGTCTCGTAGTCCCCCGTCCGGCGATCGATGGCGACGCGCGCGTCCCACTCCTCGCCGTGCTTCTTGCGGGTAGCCGACGCCAGCGCCGCCTCGAGCGCGTCGAAAATCACTTCCTTGTCGACGCCCTTCTCGTTGGAGACGGCGTCCACCACCATCAGGATTTCCTTGTTCACTCGATTTACCTCTTTCGCCGGCCGCCCTGCGCCCCATTGGCCTCGGGCCGACCTAACCTACGAGCCTTGCCTTTCCGATCTCCGCGAACGCCACCACCACGCTCTGTCCGTCGACCTCGAGCGTGATGCCCCGCTCATCGACCGCGCGCAGCGTCCCGGTGTAGCGCCGCCGCCCCTCGCGCGGCGAGGCGAGCTCGACGTGCACCCGTTCGCCCACGAAGCGCTCGAAATGCGCTCGTGTCCGCAGCACCCGGTCGAAGCCCGGGGACGAGACCTCCAGCGTGTACGCGGTGGGAATCGGGTCCTCGACATCGAGCAGCGCCGACACTTCGCGGCTCACCCGCTCGCAGTCGGCGAGTCCCACTCCTTCGGGACCGTCGATGAAGAGTCGCACGACGGCGCTGCCGCGCCCGGATGAGTGCTCGAGCTCGACGAGCTCATACCCGAGCTGCCCGAGGAGGGGCTCGATGAGGGCGATGAGCCGCTCTCGCAAGGTGGCCGACATACTTCCCATCCCGCCCTTCGGTCACAGCCACCCGGCCGGCTGCCGCGACCCGCCCAAAGTAAAGAGGGCTCAAAAACGCAAAAAGCCCCTCGGGGGGCTTTCTGGCTTATTCGCTGCCGGCGGGACCCGCACCGTGGCGCGAGCTACAGGCATTCCCGTCCGCTCCCCACGGCCGAGGCCCGCGGGGGCGCGCATTGTACCCAAAGAGAGCCTGCAGTGAAACCGTTACCTCCAGGGGTAATATTCCGGGATGTCCGAGCCACGGCACCTCTGGCGCAATGCCCGAATCGTCACCTGCGACCCCGCGATGCGCCGGATCGAGCACGGCGC